>DPMS01000363.1 GCA_003541285.1 Actinomycetota bacterium | reverse complement strand
CCGCCGGGCGTCGGCAAGACGTCGCTCGGGCGCTCGATCGCCCGCGCGCTGGGGCGCAAATTCGTGCGTATCTCGCTCGGCGGCATCCGTGACGAGGCCGAGATCCGCGGCCATCGCCGCACCTATATCGGCTCGATGCCAGGCAAGATTCTGCAGAACATGGCCAAGGTAGGGGTCAAGAATCCGCTATTCCTGCTGGACGAGGTCGACAAGATGGGCATGGACTTCCGTGGCGATCCGTCGTCTGCCTTGCTGGAAGTGCTCGACCCGGAGCAGAACCACGCCTTCTCCGACCACTACATCAACCTTCCCTTCGACCTCTCCAACGTGATGTTCATCGCCACGGCGAACGTCATGGACCCGATCCCCTCGGCGCTCAAGGACCGCCTCGAGGTGATCCGTCTGACCGGCTACTCCGCCGAGGAGAAGCTCGCCATCGCCGAGAGCTACCTGATCCCCCGCCAGCTCGAGGCCAACGGCCTCTCTGCCGAGGTGCTGCGCTTCACGAAGCCGGCGCTCCTCAGGATCATCACCGGCTACACCGCCGAAGCGGGACTGCGCAACCTGGAACGGGAGCTGGGAAGCGTGTGCCGCAAGGTCGCCCGCCGCGTCGCCGAAGGAAAGGTCCGCCCGGTGACCGTCTCCGAGGCCGCCGTCGCCCGATTCCTCGGGCCGCCCCGCTACCTGCCCGAGGAGGAGCGCCGCGAGGACGAGGTCGGAGTCGCCACCGGCCTCGCCTGGACCGAGGTCGGCGGCGAGATCCTCTCGATCGAGGTGAACATCATGAAGGGCAAGGGGACTCTCACCCTCACCGGCCACCTCGGCGAGGTGATGAAGGAGAGCGCCCAGGCCGCCCTTTCCTACGCTCGGGCGCGGGCGGCGGAGCTCGGCATGCCCGCGCTCGCGCTGACCGACCGGGACGGGCTGTACGGGGCGGTCAAGCACGCCGTGGCATGTGTGGATGCCGGGATCGCGCCGGTCCTCGGCGCGGACATGGCGCTCCAGCAAGACCCTGGACCATCGCTGGATCCGCAAGCGCCCGGATGGCCGCTGGACTCGCAGGCGCCCGCCCGGCTGCGCAACGAGGATGCCGCCCGGATCACCTTGCTGGCCGAGGGCAGGCGGGGATGGGCGTCGCTGTGCCGCCTGGTCAGTGCGGCTCATCAGGCCGGGGAGCGGGGCGCGCCGGTGGTGACGCCGGACCTGGTCGCCACGTACGCAGAGGGCCTGATCGTGCTCGTTGGCCCGGCCAGCGACGCCGGGCGGGCGGTCGCGGCACGCCGGCCCGATCTGGCTGCGGCCGCCCTGGCCCGCTGGCGGGAGCGCGCCGAGGTGATGATCGAGATCGTCAGCCATCAGCGGGCGGGGGAGACCTTCCGCGCCGCCCGGATGCTGCGCCTCGCCCGTGACGTGGGCATCCCGGCGGTGCTCACCAACGCGGTCCGTTATGCCGATCCGGCCGGCGGGCCGGTGGCGCAGGTGCTGGACGCGGCCCGCCAGCTCATCCCGCTCGGGCGGCGGCACCGCGACAGCCACAACGCCCGGGCCTACCTGGCGAGCGGCGCGGAGATGGCCCGGGTCGCGGCCCGCGTCTGCGGGATACCTGACTGCAGCGCTGCGGACGGCAGCAGCGGCCGGGATAGTGGCCGGGATAGTGACCGGGCCGTCATGGCGGGACTGCTTGCCGCCACCACCGCCCTCGCCCGGCGCTGCGCCCTTGATCCCGGGCGCGACCTGGGCATCGGTGGCAGGTTCCTGCCGGAGACCGTCGGTGATCCGCTCGCCCAGCTTCGTGCCCGGTGCGAGGAGGGACTGGACCGCCGGTTCCCGCGGGCCGCCGGCCAGGTAACCGCCGGCCGGGTAACNNGGCCGGGTAACCGCCGGCCGGACGGCCCAACGCCGGGTGGCTACCCGCCGGGTGACCGCCCGCCGCCGTCTCGGCCATGAACTCGCGATCATCGCCAGGACCGGTCTTGCCTCCTATTTCCTGACCGTCGCCGACGTCGCCAATCTCATCCGCGGCCAGGGCATCCGCTGCTCGATCCGTGGCTCGGGGGCCGGCAGCCTGGTCAACTACCTGATCGGCGTCTCCGGTATCGACCCGGTCGAGCACGGCCTGATCATGGAGCGGTTCCTGTCGGAGGGCCGCCAGGGCCTGCCCGACATCGACCTCGATGTCGAATCGGCCCGGCGGATCGAGGCGTACCGGGTCATCTTCGGCGCCTACAGCAGCCAGCGGGTCGCGTGTGTGTCGATGATGGAGACCTACCGGGCCCGCAGTGCGATCAGAGATGTCGGCGCCGCCCTCGGGCTGCCGCCGCACGAGATCGACGCGCTCGCCAAGGCCTTCCCGCACATCCGGGCCGCCCACATCAGCGGGGCCCTGTCGGCACTGCCCGAACTGCGTGCCAGCGGCTTGGACATCCCCCAGCTCACCGGAATCTTCCGGCTGGCGCAGCGCCTCGACGGTCTGCCCCGCCACGTCGCGATGCATCCCTGCGGCGTGGTGCTCTCGGACGCGAGCCTGCTGGACCGGACCCCGGTCGAGCGGAGCATCGAGGGCCTGCCGCTGAGCCACTTCGGCAAAGACGACGTCGAGATCGCCGGGATGATCAAGCTGGATGTGCTCGGGGTGCGGATGCAGTCGGCGATGGCCCACACGCTGGCCGAGATCGAGCGGACGACGGGCGAGTGGGTGGATATCGACGCGATCGACCCCCACGACGAGCAGACGTTCAAACTGATCCGTTCCGCCCGCACCCTCGGCTGCTTCCAGATCGAATCGCCAGGCCAGCGCGAACTCGTCGGCAAGCTGCTGCCGCGCAGCATCGGCGACCTGATCGTGGACATCTCGCTGTTCCGCCCCGGCCCGGTCAACTCCGACATGGTCACTCCCTATCTGGAAACCAGGCACGGCCGCCGCCCGGCCAGCTACCCGCACGATGATCTGGCCGATGTCCTGCAGGAGACCGGCGGCGTGGTCATCTTCCATGAGCAGGTGCTGCGCGTCATCGACATCATGACCGGCTGCGGGCTCTCCGACGCTGAACTGACCAGGCGCAAGCTCGCCGACGAGCAGGGCCGGCTGGAGGTGGGGGAATGGTTCGCCGGGGCTGCCCAGGCCCGCGGCTACAGCAGCGAGACCGTGGCACAGGTGTGGGAGGTGCTGGCCGCCTTCGGCGCGTTCGGTTTCTGCAAGGCGCATGCGGCGGCCTTCGCCATCCCGACCTATCAGTCGGCGTGGCTGAAATGCCACTATCCAGCCGCCTTCTATGCCGGGGTGCTCACCCACGATCCCGGCATGTACCCGAAACGGGTGATCGTGGGGGACGCGAGATTGCTGGGAACCCCCGTTCTGCCGGTTGATGTGAATGCTTCAGCCGGTGACTGGCGGGTGGAACGGGCAGACGGAACCGGCTCCGGCCTGCGGGCCGGCCTGAACGAGGTCAAGGGGATCAGCGAAACCGAGGTGGCGCGGATCGTGGCCGGCCAGCCGTACTCCTCCCTGCGCGACTTCACCGAACGCGCCGCCGCGTCCCGCCAGGTAACCGAACGCCTGGTCCTGATAGGTGCCTTCGACCGCCTCCATCCCGCCCCGGTGACCCGCCGCGACCTGCTCGCCCGGGTCGGTGTCCTGGCCCGGTCCCCGGCCCGGCCCAGCGCGGACCGGGTGGCCATGAATCACCCTAAAACGGGCGCATGGACGGCCCGGACCCGTGGAAAGGCGGGCGGGCAGTTGCCGCTCGACCTCGGCGGGGACGATGGGCTGGGGGAGGTGGTGCCGGGGGGACAGTTGCGGGAAATGACGGAGGCGGAGCGGGTCGAGGCTGAACTGGAGATCCTGGGGATTGATCTCAGCCGGCCCGTGGTCGGCTTCTATGCGGACCTGATCGCCGGGCTTGGCGTGGTCCGTGCCCGCGACCTGCGGCGCTGCCGGGCGGGCACACAGGTGCTGGTGGCCGGGGTGAAGATCGCGACCCAGACCCCGGCGATCCGGTCTGGCCAGCGGATCATCTTCGCCACCCTGGATGACGGGACCGGGCCGGTTGACCTGGCGTTCTTCGAGTCCGTTCAGGAGCGGTGCGCCGCCCGGGTGTTCGCATCATGGCTGCTCGCGGTCCGTGGCCGGGTGCGCCGCGCGGGCCACTCAGTGTCGGTCAACGCGGCCGAGTGCTGGGACCTGGCGGCGCTGGCGGAGATCCGCGCGGCCAGCGGGATCGGCGCGGTGCGGGCCGCCATGGCGGCAGGGGACGTGCCGGGCGCGGGCGCCGCCACCGTACGGCCAGGTGGCCAGGCCGGGCCACCAAAGATCATTTACCCGAACGGATTCGCGCTGTCCCCGTATGCCGAAACCGGGGCGCCCGGCGGCCCGGTGAAAGATCCGCCCCGCCTGCTGTGGCACGCGAGCCCGGGAATCTCCGGCGGCTGGGAAGGACGTGATCCGCAATCATTAATCACTATCCGGATAATCGCGACAATAGCAATCTTTCATGGAATTTCACGGCAGCGCCGACCCGTGCCAGAGAGCCTGATGAGCAACAAGTATGCTGCTTTGCGGAGATGAATAGTCGCCGCGCTATCGCCGATCTGCGCTCGCATGACAGGGGATTCTGCGAACGCACTTCTGCCGGCTTCCTGCTGAATATCACTGGCGACAAATGCCACGGCTGCGGCTGGCGAGGAATCAGTCAGCGTGGACCGGCGGTGCCCAGATGGCGGCGATGGCGGCTGAGACGGGGGAGGCATCGCGATCATGGTCTTCACAACGACCCGGCACAAACAGGCGCTGGCGGCTGCTTCGGTACTGGCATCTGCCATCCTGCCGGTGATCAGCATGCCAGCAGTCGCCAGCACCGGCGTTGCGGCCGGCCCACGGGCGGCGGCCGGTGCTTTCCAGCAGGTCAGCTACCGCGGCTACCGTTTCCGGGTGCCAGCCGGCTGGCCGGTGACCAGCCTGTCCAGCCATCCCGCCGCCTGCGTGCGCTTCGACCGCCATGCGTTCTACCTCGGGACGCCGGGCACTGACCAGTCCTGCCCGAGCGGCCTGGTAGGGGCCACGGAAGCGGTGCTGGTCCAGTCCGCCGGTGGCCACCGGGCGGCTGAGTCGGTGGAGGACCCGGTTGCCCACCGGATCACCGTCAACGCCCCCCGGATCACGCTGTCCGCAAGCTATCGCAGCGACCCAGGCCAGATCCTGGCCATCCTGGCCAGCGCGGGGCTGCCAGCGCCCAGCGTGGCGGGCCCCGCCACGATGGCGCCCGGCCGGCTGGGCCCGGTGCCCGCCGTCCCCCGGTCCGCCACCAGTTACACGGGCCTGGGTTTCGACGCCTGCACAGCGCCCGGCTTCCCGGCCATGCAGGCCTGGCTGGCGAACTCGTTCTACCGGGCGATCGGCATCTACATCGGCGGCTCGGACCGGGCCTGCGCCCAGCCGAACCTGACCGCCGCCTGGGTGAGCCAGGAAGCCGCGGCCGGCTGGCATTTCATCCCGCTGTATGTGGGGCCGCAGGCCGCCTTCCGCGGTGAGGTCACCGCCCCGGCATCCCAGGCGGTTGCCGCCGCGCAGGACGCGGTCGTGCAGGCCAGGCTGCTCGGCTTCCGGCGGGGCACGCCGATCTATTACGACATGGAGTACTACCGGCCCAACCGCACTGCGGTGGCGCTGACATTCCTGTCCGCGTGGACCACCGAGATACACGCTCTGGGATACCGCTCGGGTATTTACAGCAGTTCCAGTGCGGGCGTCGTTGATCTGGCGGACAACTTCGCCAATCCCGCTTACGCAATGCCCGATGTGATCTATGACGCCTGGTGGAACGGCCTGGCCGACACCGCCGACCCCAGCATCCCGGCCTTCGCCTGGGCGAACCACCAGCGCATTCACCAGTTCTCGGGAAATATCGACCAGACCCATGGCGGCATCAAGATCAACATCGACCGGGACTATCTCGATGTCCAGCTGGGGGCCAGTGGTGACAGCGGCGGCGGCCCGACCCGGCAGGCGTCAGCAGCCGTGGCCTCCGGCACGGTGGTCGATGCGTTCTTCACCGGATCGGACGGTGCGCTGTGGCAGGTCGGGTACCAGCCGCAGACCGGCTGGACCAGGCCGGCCCGCCTGGCCGGGCCGCCGGTGTCCTGGCCCTCAGCCGTGGCAACCGCCGGGGGCGGGGTGGACGCCTTCTACCGGGGTCCGGGTGACCGGCTGTACTGTCTGCAATCCCTGCCCGGGGGTGCCTGGCCGAAACCGCGGCCGGTGCCGGTGGGCAGGCTGGGCAGCACGCCGCTGGCCGTGTCGGCCAGCGATGGGGTCATCGACGTGTTCTGGCGCGGCGTGGTCAGGCACGCCAACTTGTGGACCGCGCAGTTCCGGCCGGGCCGGGGCTGGAGCGGCCCGGTGCTGCTCGCTACCGGGCTGGCCTCCGCCCCCTCGCCCGCGGTGTCCTTTTCCGGCCGGGTCAGCGTGTTCTGGAAGGGATCTGACGGGCGGCTGTGGTTCACCTTCCACCGCCCTGGCCACGGCTGGGCGCTCCCGTCGGCCCTGCCCATGGGGGTGCTGGGGAGTGGGCCGCGCGCCACCGGGCAGAGCACCGGGGTGATCGATGTGTTCTGGCGCGGGACCAACCGGTCGGTCGCCTGGCACGCCATGTTCACCTGGGCACATGGCTGGAGCGGCCCGATGCGGATCGGTGAGAGCCTGGCGGGTCCGCCCTTCGTGGTGGCGTCGTCGGCAGACACCGGGGGTGCCCTGTGGAAGGGGGCCGGCGGCAGGCTGTTCTACGCGGCGGATCAGGGCAACGCGGGCTGGCGGGAAGCCGTCCCGCTGCCGGTGGGCCGCGTCCGGGGCGGCGTGTTCGCATCCGGCCAGGCCAGCGGGATCATCGACGCATTCTGGCACGCCGGGAGGGGTCTGTGGCATACCAGGTACCTGCCCGGCAGTTCCTCCTGGACCGCCCCTGAGAATCTCGGCGGCGGCAGTGGATAGCCCCGCCCCGGCCGGTGCCGGCCGGGGCCACCAGCCCGGTGAAAGGTGGAGATTCCGGGCGCTAGCTGCGCACATTGCCTGCGCGTTGCCCGTGGCCACGATAACGTGGCCCAGGTACTGCCCGCGGGCCGCCCGCATTCTGCGCCTGGGGCTCCCGTACTGTAGACCTGTCCGGACGACCTGTCGGTCTCCTGAGCGCAAGGACTCCTATGACAAGCCATTTGCCTGGAATCGTCACGACTGTACGCAGTAAGCTCCGCACTACGGTCGCTAAGCGGTTCAGCAGGTTCGCGGTGGCGGCTATCGCCGCGGTGGCGGCCAGTCAGATCACGCTGACCGTCTGTCTCGGCGTCCTGGGGCTGACCGCTGGCAAGTCAGCCCTGGCGGCCTGGGTGGCGGGTGCGGCCATGAGCTACCTGGTGAGCCGGTGGGCGTGGGAGCGCAAGGGCAGGCCGAACCTGGTCAAGGAGACGCTGCCGTTCTGGGTGGTGGCGGTGGGCGCGGCCATCGTGCTGACCTCCACGACCAAGTTCGCCAACCAGCAGGCCCTGTCGATGCACCTGAGCCATGTGAAGCGGGTGCTCTTCGCCGACGGCGCGTTCTTCCTGGCTAACTGCGTTACGTTCGTGACCCGGTTCGTGATCTTCCACTACTTCCTTTTCGCGGACCGCGGGTCCAAGGCGCCGCCCTCGGCTGTCACGTCCGCTGCCTCCGCCGTTGCGGTACCCGCGGAGCCCGCTGGCCCCGAGGAGCCGTTGGCGGCCAGCGGGTCAGGCGCCGCCAGGCTGGCCGGCTCGCCGGCCTTGGCCGGGGCGGCCACTGCTGCCGAGCGTTCACCCTCCCGGCGGCCCGCCACGGACACGGGCTCGCTGCCGGAACCGGGCACCCGGCGCTGACGCTCGCGCCACCAGGTGCCGACCACGACGCCGGCGTACTTGAGCCCGTAGATGGCGTTATGCCCCTTCTTGCTCTCGCCGACCTTGCGCTTGTGAATCGTGGCTGGCACCTCCAGCACCCGGAAACCGTGCGTGAGCACAGCGATGAGCAGCTCGGATGACTGGTACTGAGGCTGCTCCAGGCGCAGTTCCCTGGTGACCCCGGCGCGCATGGCACGCAGGCCGAACGAGGAGTCGGTGATGCGCTGGCCAGTCAGCATGCTGATCGTCACGGCGAAGACCCAGGTGCCCAGGCGGCGCACCGGGTCGTTGGTCTCCTGGCTGCCGAGCTTGCGCGACCCGGTGACGAAGTCGGCCTCGCCGGCGACGACCGGGGCCAGGATGCTTTCCATCTCTGCCGGGTTGTACTGGCCGTCCGCGTCCGTGGTGACGATGTAGCTGGCGCCGCCCTCGCGTGCCAGCCGGTACCCCAGGCGCAGTGCCGCGCCCTGGCCGCGATTGACCGGGATCTCACATACGAGCGCGCCATGCGTCCTGGCCACGCCGGCCGTCTTGTCCTTCGACCCGTCCGACACGACGATGACCGCTGTCGGCAGGCCGCAGATCGCCTCCGGCAGAGCCTCGATCACCTGGCCGATGACGTCCTGCTCGTTGAAAGCGGCTATCACGATCGCGACTGGCGGCAGCGCACGCGCCGTTTTGCCGAACTCGGCGAAGAAAGCGGTGGCGCCCGCCTGGTCGATCGCGGCGTCGTCCACCCGGGGACTGGTCACTGGGCTGCCTTTCCGTCCGCAGCGGCTGGTGGCGCGAATTCCGGCCATACCGTGGCCAGACCGGACTTCAGGTCGTGCGCGGGCTCGTACCCGAGCGCCCGGGCGGCAGAGATGTCCACGATGACAGCGGGCATCTCGCCCGGCTTGGCGGGGACGGTCTCGACCGGGATAGGTGCACCGGTGACCGCGCGCGCCGCCAGGATGATGTCGTTCACGGTGACCGACTCGCCGGCCCCGAGAATGAGCGGACCGCGGTAGCCGGTCCGCCAGGCAAGGAGAATCCCCGCCACTACGTCGTCCACGTGGACGAGGTCGCGGATCTGCGTTCCGTCCCCGTACACCTGGACGCCGTGGCCGTCCCGGGCGGCACGCATGAGCCGCGGGACGAAGCTGTCCTTCGCCTCCATCCCCGGCCCGTAGACGTTGGAGAACCTCAGGGCAGAGCCGGCGATCCCGTACGCGGCTGAGTAGCAGCTGAGCAGCATCTCCCCGGCGGCCTTCGTCCCGCCGTAGGGGGTGAGCGGGCGGGTCGGGTGCTGCTCGGTGATGACCGCCTGGCCAACGTCCCCGACGACCGCGTTGGTGGATGCCAGGATGAATGTGCCCACGCCCTGGGTGCGGGCGAGTTCCAGCAGGGTTGCGGTGACATCCACGTTCGTCTGGTAGGTCCCCACCGGGTCCTCGAGCGAACGGAGCACTGAGGTGACCGCGGCCAGGTGAACGATGACGTCCGTGCCGGGGCTGACAGCCTGGGCAGCGACAGACGGATCGCGCAGATCACCGACCACGGACCGGATCCCGGGCTGTGACGGCTGCTGCTTGTCTGCCACGGTGACACCGGCGCCCAGTTTGAGCAGCGCCGCGACGAGGCGCCGCCCGATGAAGCCGGCGCCACCGGTCACCAGTACCCGGGCCTGTTGTTCAGCCCCCATGGATTCTCCATTCGCGATGGGTGAGTGCTGTGTCCCACCTGGTCGTATTGAGTTCCGCCGGGTGACCTCACCCGCCGAGCCGAAAACTACCAAGTGGGCCCGAGGCTGTTCAGCGGCCGTTGGGGTGACCTCTGATGCCGGGAATCCGCCATCGCCGACGCCTGCCGGCCACATGTCCGCTGTGCGCGACTGTGACGATGTGGGTTACTTGGCTGAGCAGACTCGCCCAGGCCGCGACAGCAGAGGTGCTTGGACAGTGTAGCGGCGCTTTCCGAAAGCGCGAGCACAAGGCCCTGGCAGGCCGGCTGGCGGTTACTCCCGATCATCGCTGGCTGCGCAGCGTGCACGCGGTCCGTGCCCGGCCGGCACTTCCGGCCACCGGTTTCGGTCATCGTGGTGGGTACTCTGCCCAGGCAGTACATAATTACCACAGTGCCGGAAGCGCGTATGGGGAGGACCCGGGGGTCACTGATGGTGGCCGCCGGTGCACAAGCGCCAAGCCAGCCGCTGGTGACCCAGCAGGTCCCGCGGCAGGCCACCGCTGTGTGACCGGCCGGTCACTAGACAGGAAGGCGTTTAGGCGGGATGACGGAAGGGCGATGACCGAGGGTCAGAGCGTGGCAGCGGCAGCGGCGCGCGAGCAGGGCGCAGGCGCTGGGCCGCCGGATGCCCAGGGCCATGCGGCTCAGCATGCGTCACCGGCTCCGGCCGTCGCCGCCCCGGTCGCCCTCGCGCCGCCAGCGGAATCTCCGGCGCCGGTTCCCCCCGGGCCGGTCCGGCCGGGGACGGCTCCTGCTGGGCCGGCTGCCCCTGCCGCCTCTGCTGGCCCGGCCGCCGAGGTGGCCGTCCGCGTGAACGCGAAGCTGATCGAGTCCGCCATCCTCGCGCTGCGCAAGCCGATCGTGGCCGCGCAACTGCCGCTGGAAACCCCGGGGGTGGAGGAGGCGCGTGCGGAACGGCGCAAGCTGCTCAGCCAGATGGACGACTACCTGCTCCCGCGGCTGCGCGAATCCGGGTCTCCCGTCCTGGTAGCCCTGGTCGGCTCGACCGGGGCAGGCAAATCAACCCTGGTCAACAGCATCGTCGGAACCCAGGTCAGCATGACCGGCATCCGCCGGCCGACGACCAACAGCCCGGTGCTGGCCTGCCACCCCGATGACATGGACTGGTTCGCGGAGAACGTCTTCCTCCCCACCGTGCCCCGGGTACGCCAGGAAGGGCTGGCCCGGTCGGGCCGTGACGGCCTGCTCGTGCTGGCCGCCAGCGAGGGCATGCCCAGGGGCGTTGCCCTGCTCGATACCCCCGACATCGACTCGGTGGTGCAGGCACACCGCGATTTCGCCCACCAGTTTCTTGACGCCTCCGACCTCTGGCTGTTCATGACCACGGCGAGCCGGTACGCGGACGCCGCCGTCTGGGAACTGCTCCAGCACGCCAGGGACAGGGGAGCCGCGATGGGGATCGTGCTGTCCCGCGTCCGGGAGGCGGCCGCCCCCCAGCTCCTTGATCATTTCGGTGCGATGCTGGAGGCCAACGGGCTCAGCCAGCACCAGCGGTTCCTGATCCTGGAGACCCAGCTGAACGATGGGAAGCTGCCGCCGGAGACGTCCGCCCCGGTGCGGCAATGGCTGGCTGACGCGGCCCAGTCCGATCGCAGGGTCGCGGTGCTCTCGCAGACCATGTCGGGCGTACTCGATACGTTCGCGACCCGGGTGCCGAAACTGGCTGCGCAGGTCGAGACGCAGGCAGCCCTTCGCGGCGATCTGGTCGCCGCGGCCCGGGGCGCCTACCTGGCCGCCCTGGCTGAGATCGACAAGTCGATGACGGACGGCTCGCTGCTGCGCGGCGAGGTGCTCGCGCGGTGGCAGGACTTCGCCGGCACGGGGGACCTGCTCCGGGCACTGCAGACACGCCGGGCCGGCAGCCGCCAGCGTCACCACCGCTCGCCGGCCCGGGCCGAGACCTTGCGATCTGCGCTATGCACCGCGATCGAGTCACTGGTCACCTCGGTCGCCGCGCGGGCAGCCGAGGACTCGGCTACCCGCTGGCGGGATCACCCGGCGGGAGCCGCCCTGCTCGGCCAGTCCCCGGCCGAGGGCGATGCGGATGACTGGGCTGGCTCAGAATTCGCTGCGGACGCTGGCCTCGTCTTCTGGCTGGAACCGGCAGGTGGGAGTGGCCAGCCGGGGACAGGTGAGGACTCCCAGGACATGACCGCGCGGCTGGGGCGGGCATCGGCGGACCTGGCCACGCGTACCGCCCGTGCCGTCAGTTCCTGGCAGGACCAGGTGCTGCGGATCGTCCGGGCCGAGAACGTCACCAAACGGTCGATCGCGCGGGTTATCTCCTTCGACGACCAGTCGCTCGCCACCGTGCTCATGATCGGCGTGCTCGGCCATGACGCGCCAGCGGCCGAACTCGAGGAAGGCACGGCCGCGATCCCGGAGCGGCTGCTCACCTCGCTCCTCGGGGCTGGCCCGCTGCGTGACCTCACTGCCCGCGTGCGGGCGGATCTGCGGGATCGCATCAGCCTGATCTTCGACGAGGAGATGCTGCGGTTCACGAAGATCATCGACAGGATTGAGATCCCTGACGCCGCCGCTGCGCTGGAGCTATACCAGGCGACCTATGCACTTGAGGTGACGCGGTGACCGGTGTGGAATCGCTGCGGACCGGGCTCGCTGGCCCGGGACAGGGTGGCGCGAACCGCCGGGCTGCCGCGGGGTTCGCCCGGGTTGAGGCATCCGGCACCGGGTTCGTGGCGAACGGGGCGGCCGCCGGGCCCGCCCTCGCCGACAGGCTCACCTCGCTCGCCCGCCTCACCCAGATCGGGTTCGCCCGGGCCGGGCACGACGGGTTCAGCCCGGAACTGCTCCAGCAGGCCGAGGGATTGCTCAGCCGCGCAGGCGAGCGGCTGCGGATGTCTGCGGAGCACACCGTGGCGGTGCTGGCCGGGGGCACCGGCAGCGGGAAGTCGTCGCTGTTCAACCGGCTGGCGGGGGCGGATTTCTCGCCGGTCGGGGTGGTCCGCCCGATGACGAGGGAGGCGTACGCCTGCGTCTGGGGGCTGGAGGGAGCGCGGCCGCTGCTGGACTGGCTCGGGGTGCGCGACCGCAACAGGTACGCCCGGTCAAGCGCCCTGGACGACGGTGAGCACTCACTGAACGGGCTCCTGCTACTGGATCTGCCCGATCACGACTCGGTCCTGGCGGGTGCGTCCGGCTCGGTCCACCGGCTGGTGGAACTGGCCGACCTCATGGTGTGGGTGCTCGACCCGCAGAAGTATGCCGACGCTGCCGTGCACAGCCGTTATCTGGTGCCCATGGCCGGTCACTCGTCGGTCATCGCCGTGGTACTCAACCAGGTGGATCTGCTCGCCCCGGAGCAGGTGGACGACTGTGTGGAGGACCTGCGCCGGCTGCTCGACTCCGAGGGCCTGCACGACACCCGGGTGCTGGTCACCTCGGCCGTCAGCGGTGCCGGACTTGACGACCTGCGGGATGTCCTGACCCAGACGGTGTCCGCCCGGAGGGCAAGTACCGAGCGGATCGCCGCGGACGTGGACGCGCTCGCGGCCCGGTTCGCGCCCTACGCGGGTGACCTTGCCACCCCGGGCGTGGGCGGCCCCGCGTGGGCCAACGGCGAGGGCCATGCCGAGGGCGCTGAGCATGCCGATCCCGCCAGGGAGGCCGGGAAGGCCAGGGAGGCCCAGGAGGGCAGTGCGGCGTCCGGGCTGCTGCCCGCAGCCAGCCAGGAGGCGCTGGCAGATGCGTTCTCACAGGCCGCAGGCGTGTCCGGGATGGGGCGCGCACTGCAGAGCGCGCGGGAACTGAAGGCGGTCGACTATGTCGGCTGGCCGGTTTCCTGGCTGGCTGACCGCCTGCTGCGGCGCGACCCTGTCCGCAAGATCCGGCTGGGCAACCTGTGGGATGAACTGCGCGGCGTGTCGGCCGGCCCGGCAGGCGCCCATGGAGCCGAGATCGACAATGCGATCACGGCGCTGGCTGACGATGCGGGTGCGGAACTTCCCGCCCCCTGGCCGGCCACCGTGCGCAGCGCGGCCAGGTCACGGGTGACCGACATTCCGGCCGGGCTCGGCGCCGCCATCGCGCAGGCGCTGCCCGCCGAGAACAGCGCGCTGCCCTGGTGGCGGCTGGTGGCCGCCTGGCAGGGTCTCCTGCTGGGTGGTGCGGTAGCCGGGCTGGCGTGGGTGGGCATGCTCATCGCGGTCGGGGTGTTCCACGCGTCACGGCATGCCGCCCTGCTGTTCAGCGACGTCATGCTGCTGCCCTGGGTCGCTGTCATGGTGGCCGCCATCCTGCTGCTCGGCTGGCTGACCGCCACCGGCTCCATGACGCTGGTCGTCCGCGCCGCGGAACGGGAGCGAGAGCGGGCTGAGCAGGACATGCGGGCGGGGATCGCGGACGTGGCGCGGCAGATGGTGGTGACACCGGTCGAGCAGGAACTGTCGACGTATGCCCGGTTCCGTGAAGAACTGGCGGTCGCCCGGGGGTGGAACTGACGGCGCCGGCGGCTGAGGCTGCTGGCACGNNCGCCCGCGGCTGGAATTGACGCGGCCGGGAAGCTTTCCCGCCCTTCCGTAGTTCTGTAATGATGTAATCATTGCAAGAACCGGAGGCGACTATGGCCGATCATCCTCCGCTTGATGCCTACTCCCAGGTCGTGGTGGGGGTAGCGGCACACCTCACGGGGAAGGTCGCGAGCTTGCGCGTGCCCCGTTCTGCAGCCGGGGGGCGCCCCAGGGCAGGGGAAAGCCTCGGCTCGGCTGTGGTGTACACCAGCGACGGGTTCCTGCTCACCAACGC
>DPMS01000082.1 GCA_003541285.1 Actinomycetota bacterium | reverse complement strand
GCCACCACGCAGGTCTACATCAAACCTCGGGTATTGCATCAGCTGGGCGAGAAGTCGCAGGTCGCGAGGTCAGGGCAGCTTCCGCCAGCGCATTCACCGGCCCTTCCCTCAGCAGTGTGACCTGCGGCTTTAGTGGGACGATCCCGGCTGATGCACGATCCACCCGGTGGATGGGCAAGATCAGCAATGGCGAGCGGGCCGCTCAGGACTGTCGTGTCCTGTCGCATTGCAGTTGAGGCAGTCTCGCTTATCTGAGGCATCCTGCATTCCGTCTCGTCTATCTGAGGCACCCGGCTAGGGATTCTTCGCTACGGTTCAGTCACGCATGAGTGACGACTGCAAGGGCGGGAGCGTTGGCCGGTGGCGTGTCGGCGAGGGCAGCGGCTGTCCGTGGTGCGGGCGGGTTCGAGCTGCGTTATCTGGAATCCGGGGAGGACGGCCTGGCTGAGCGGCAGGCCCTGCTCGCTGCGTGCTGGGATGCCAGGTTCGAGGATGTGCCGCCGGTGCGGGACTTTCCCTCGTATAAGGGGCAGCGGAACTTTCCGGGCCTGTACTTCGCCGCCTGCACGGGCCGGCATGTCGGGTTCGAATCGTGGCTTGAGCGGGACTGGATGATGTCGCTCGATTTCTCGCCGCGGGTGCGGGCGTTCTCCGCGCAGCCGTTCTGGCTGCTGTGGTCTTCGGGCGGCAGGGTCCGGCGGCACGCGCCGGACATCTTCGTGCGCCTGGCCGGCGGCGGCGGCGTGGTGGTCGATGTCCGGGCCGATGACAAGATCAAGCCCGAAGACGCCGAGGCATTCGAGGTGACCGCGGCGGCGTGCGAGTCGGTGGGGTGGGGCTACCGCCGCGTCGGGATGCCGGACCCGGTGCTGGCCGCCAACGTGCGCTGGCTGGCGGGATACCGGCATCCGCGGTGCCTGCGCGAGGAGCACCGGGCCGGGCTGCTGGAGGCGTTCGCCTCTCCCGCGCCGCTGCTGGACGGGGCGCTGGCCGTCGGCGACCGGATCGCGGTGCTCCCGTCGCTGTTTCACCTGATGTGGACCGGGGCCCTGGCGGCTGACCTGGCCTCGGCGCCGCTGAGCGGCGGGTCCCTGGTCAGGACGGCCGGGGGCGTCCGGTGACCGTGTCCCGGCCGTCGTCCCTGCGCGTCGGTGACGAAGTCGAGGTCGGCGGCGCGGTGCACACGGTGACCGGCCTGTCCGGATCGGCCGCCCGCTTGGCCGACGTGACCGGGGCGGAGTCCAGCATGGCGCTGGCGGAGCTGCTCAGCGCGCCAGGGTTCCGGCTGGTGACCCGGGTTCCGGCGGCGCTGCCCCCGCGGGGGCTGCTGGACGCGCTGCCGGACGCGGCGGCGGAGCAGGCCCGCTGGTGGGAACGGCACGTCATCGAGGTGGTCACGGGGGTTCCGCCGGAGGTTGCGGCCGGGACACGGCCCAGGCCCGAGTACGACCCGCAGTCGCGGACGCTGCGCCAGCGGGAGATGGCCAAGGTCGGCGAGCTAGCCGCCGCCGGGCACCGGGTGCCGCTGAGCACGCTCCAGCGGCTGCGCCTGTCTTACGAGAAGCGCGGTGTGTGGGGGCTGGTCGACCACCGGGCTGCCCCCAGGCCGGGAGCCAGGACCGACGAGCGTGTCCTTGAGGCGCTCGCACGGGCGGTGCGCGAGGAGACGGACAGGTCCACCGGGACCGTCGGCCGGCTGCGGCGGCGCGTGGAGCAGATCCTGGCAGGCGAGCACGGCATCGACCCCGCCTCGGTGATGCCCGCCAGGGCGACGTTCTACCGGCTGGCCGCCCGGGCGGCCGCGGGGAGGCACACCTTCGGGTCGGCCCGCACCCGGCGCTCGGCGGCCAAGGTGCCAGACGGGCCGTTCGGCACGGTCGCCGCGGTGCGGCCGGGCGAGTGGACGCAGATCGACTCCACGCCGCTGGACGTGCTGGTGGTTCTGGACAACGGCATGACCGACCGCGCCGAGTTGACCTGGCTCATCGATATTGCGACCCGGACCATCCCGGCTGCGGTGCTGCGTCCCTCGACCAAGGCCGCGGACGCGGCGCTGCTGCTGGCCCGCTCGATGACCCCCGAGCCGATGAGGCCAGGCTGGCCGGACGCGCTGCGCATGTCCAGGTCGGTGCTGCCCCACCGGCGGCTGGCCCAGATCGACCAGCGGCTCGCGCAGGCGGCCGCGCGGCCGGTGATCGTCCCGGAGACCATCGTCTGCGACCACGGAAAGGTCTACATGTCCCAGGCGTTCCGCAACGCCTGCCGGGCGATGGGCATCAGCCTGCAGCCCGCCCACGGCGGCTCCCCGTGGGAGAAAGGCACCGTGGAGGCCAGCTTCTCCGGGCTCGGCACGCTGTTCGCCCAGCACGTCGCCGGCTACACCGGGTCCAGTGTCGAGCGGCGGGGCGAGAAGCCGGACGCTGACGCGGCGTGGTCGATAGTGGAGCTTCAGGATCTCTTGGACGAATGGCTCGTCACGACGTGGCAGAACAGGCCCCACGCCGGCCTGTGCCATCCGCTGATGCCCGGCAGGGAGCTGACCCCGAACGAGATGTATGCCGCCCTGGTGGAGACAGCGGGGTACGTCCCGGTCCCGCTGGCCGCCAGCGACTACATCGAGCTGCTCCCGGTGGCCTGGCGGGCGGTCAACGCCTACGGCATCAAGATCGGCCACCGCACCTACGACTGCAAGGCGCTCAACCCCTACCGCCGCCAGCATTCGGGGGTCAGGGCCAGGAAGGGCCTCTGGGAGATTCACCACGATCCATACGACGTCACACGTGTCTGGGTCCGCGACCACCTCAGCGACGGCGGCTGGATCCTGGCGCCGTGGACGCACCTGCGGGCCGCGCCGGCGCCCTTCGGCGAGCAGGCTTGGAAGCACGCCCGGCAGGTCCTGGCCCGCCGCGGCCAAGACCAGGCCACCGAGGCCGAGATCGCCCGGGCTGCCGCCGCCCTGCTGGACAAGGCGGGTCAGGGATCTGAGCAGGGCAAGGAGAGCAGGAGGGACCGGAAGGCAGGCGCCCGGGCCAGGGCGGTATCCGCCACCGGCCCCTCCCTGCCAGCAGAACCGGTGCCGCCCCCCGGCCGGCAGCCGCCGCCCGCCTGGGACGACGAGGAAGAGGACGACGGCACCCTGGCGGAGGTAATCCCACTGGGCGTCTTCGACGCGGCCGAGGAGGCGAAGAAGTGGTGGTGAGCATCCCGGACGACGCCCCGGCCGGCGATCTCGGCCTGGACGACGGGCGGCGGGAGCCGACCATGACGCTCACGGGCTGGCGGCAGTTCGTCGACGCCCCGCCCGCCAGCTTCGACCTGCTGCCGGGCAGACGCTGGGCGGCCCTGTCCGCCCGGGACAAGGAGGCATACGACGAGGCCCGGCTCAACTACCACTCCGAGATGATCATCGTGGCGACATCAACCGTCCGCGAGGTCGCCCGGCAGGGTCGGCTGCTGACCCTGCTGAACCGCCGGGAGATCAGCGCCCGCCGCGGGCTGATCGTGTCCGGCCAGCAGACCACCGGCAAGACCACCGCCCTCAAGCAACTCGGCCGCACCCACGAGCTGATGGTCCGCCGGCGCTACCCCGCCCGGCTCGCCGACCGGATCCCGGTCGTCTACGTGACAACCCCGCCCAAGGGCTCGCCCCGCAAGCTCGCGATGGAGTTCGCCCGGTTCCTCGGCCTGCCGCCGGTGAGCCGGGGCTACAACACCACCGACATCGCCGACGCCGTCTGCCAGGTCATGCTGCAGGCGAGGGTGGACCTGGTGCTCGTGGACGAACTACACAACCTGAACCTCGCGACCGCCGCCGGCGAGGACATGTCCGACCACCTCAAGTACTTCACTGAACACCTGCCAGCTACTTTCGCTTATGCCGGCATCGATTTGGAGCGCAGGCTGTTCACCGGGATCCGCGGCAAGCAGATCGCCGGCCGCTGCGTCCTGGTCAGCACCGGCGCCTACCCCTGCGACGCCGAGTGGAAAGCCCTGATCGCCACCCTGGAAACCGCGCTGCGGCTGCACCGCCACGAACCTGGCACGCTGACCCGCAGCGCCCGCTACCTGCACCGCCGCACCGGCGGCATGATCGGCAGCCTGTCCCACCTCGTCCGCGCCGCCGCCCAGATGGCCATCCTCGAAGGAGAAGAAGCCATCACCCGCAAGCTGCTCGACACCATCCCCGTCGACCACGCCGCCGAGTCCAGGCAGCACGGCGCCGCGTGAATGTTCCCCCTCGGCACCCGGCCGGGGCCGCCGCCCCGGCTGCCCCGGCCGGTTCCCCCGTTCCTGGGCGAGACCACCGATTCTTACCTCCGCCGGCTCGCGATCGCCAACGAGCTCCACCCCGATGACCTCCGGGTGCACCTGGTCGGGCGGCGCGGGCACGCGCCGGTAACCCTGGACGCCCTGGCCGCCGCGACCGGGCGGTCCCCGCGCGCCCTGGCCTGGGCCCTGCCGGAACTGCGGCCCGGGGTCGCGCCCCGGGCCGGCCAGGTACTGCCCGGGCACGTCCGCCGCACAGTCTGCTGGCACTGCTCCGCCCGCCGCGGCGTCTTCTCCTACGCCACCGCCTGGCAGCCCGCCGAGTCCTGCATCTGCCCCGACCACCGGATCTGGCTCGGATCAGCCGCCCACCCCCGCCAGCCCGGCCAGTACGACGTCGGCGGCCTGGCCGACATCCTCCAGGCCCAGCGGCGCCACTACCGCCTGGCCCGCCGTCACGGCCGCAAGGAAGCCATCGACGCGATCGCTGCGGCAGCCCACATCACCGCCCTCTGGGCACGACACGGCTTCTACCGGGACCGCCGCATCCCCCTGATCCGCGCGCTGCGCGACGAAGTCCCCCTCACCGGCAAACTGCCGTCAGGCGACGCGGTCACGGCGGTCGTGACCTACCCCGAGACCGTCGACCTCGCCCGCGTCCTCGCCAAGCCCCGCTGGCGAATCCCGACCCCGATCGCCGCGGGCGACCTCCAGCGGTTCCAGCACGAGGTCCGCTCCTATACGGGAATCGGCTACGAGCACGAGGACAGCCGCTACGACCCGCTGTTCCGCTGGTTCCAGAAGCGACGCGGAAGACCCCGGTGACAGACATCCCGGCCCCAACACTTCTCCGCGAACGCTCGGCCGATTAGCAGGGAAGCGGACCGCGCAGCCAGCGAGGTCCAAACCTGGCAAAGGATGGTGCTGTGCCATGAGCGGCATGCTGCCCGACGGCGAGTGGAGCACGGCGGTTTTCGGGACGGGGAAGCGCAGGATCGTGGTTATGCAGGGTCACCGCGTGTTTCTTGCGCCGGTTGTGGACGACCCGTTCTCCGAGGACATGACCGTACTCGAGGATGAGTTCGAGGAACCCGGCGAACAGGAGCCGTGAGCTTAGCGGCGGCCGGGGAGGAATTACGGCCCCGCCTGATCAACGACAACGCCTGACCTCCCACGGGTTTCTCCCGGTTCCATGAACCAGGGAATCCCTCGACTTGCCTCAGATGGGTGAGACAAGGCTGGCCCTAGTCAATCTCACCCAGCTGAGGCACCACAGGCCAGCTGAGTCTTCGTGCCTCATGATCAACGGGACAGGACACGGGCGGACCTGGCGGGTGCGGCGCACCTGGAGCTGGTCTCGGGCGTGGCGCAGCTGCGCCCGGAGGACGCGATGGTCGAGGCGATGCTGCGGGGCTGGCGGGCGCAGCAGAAGGCCCGCGGGCTGCGGGAGGACACGGT
>DPMS01000377.1 GCA_003541285.1 Actinomycetota bacterium | reverse complement strand
CAGCCGCAGCCCGATCAGGCCACCCCAGTCCTGCCCGACCAGAGTCAGGTCGCGCAGGTCCAGCTGGCCGAACGCGAATGTGGCGGCCCAGTCCACATGCCGCGCGTAGCTGTGGTCGCCGATCTCAGCCGGCTTGTCCGACCGGCCGAACCCGATCAGGTCCGCGGCGATCGCCCGGAACCCCGCACCGGCGAGCACCGGTATCACCGTGCGGTACAGGAACGACCAGCTGGGCTCGCCATGCAGCAGCAGCACAGGCTCGCCGTCGGCCGGCCCGTCCTCCACGTAGGCCATCCGCAGATCGCCCACATCCACATAACGGGGGGTGTACCCGAAGCCAGGCAGGCCCGTGAAGCAATCGTCGGGGGTACGGAGAATACGCATCCGAGCATGATGTCACGCCGCAAGCAGCGGCTATCGTTCACGCGTGCGGGCCGGGTGCGCTGGTTCCTTGACGGGCGGCACGCCAAGAGTTAGAACGTGTTTCACTTTCCCGTAACCTGCCGCGCGGTGGAGGTGGGACCTGTGCCAGTGCCTGACCAGCGTGATCCCGAGGTGACCAGGGCAACACTCGAAGCCTGGTTGGCCGCGCTTCTCCCCGGCGCCACCGCGGTGCGCGTGCCGCATGTGCAGACGCCCGCTACCACCGGCTTCTCCGCGGAGACCCTGATCTTCGATGCGGAATGGCACGCCGGCGGCCGCCAGCGGAGCGGCGGCTACGTCGCCAAGGTGGCGCCGACCGGCCATCAGATCTTCCCGGAGCCGCGCTTCGGCGAGCAGTACCGGCTGCTGAAGATCCTCGCCGGGACGCCGGTCAAGGTGCCCACGGTGCACTGGTACGAGCCCGCGCCCGAGGTGCTCGGTGCCCCGTTCCTGGTGATGAGCAGGGTGGACGGGGAGGCGCCCACGGATATGCCGCCCTACCACACAGGTGGCTGGGTCACCGAGGTGAGCCCGCAGACCAGGCAGCGCATGTGGTGGACCGGGCTCGATGTGCTGGCGCAGGTGCACAGCCTCGCCGTGGACACGCTCGGGCTCGGCTTCGTGGACCAGCCCAGCTATGGCGCGACCGGCATCGAGCAGCGGCTCGGTTACTACGAGAACTACCTGGCGTGGGGATACGACGGCTCGGTGCCTGTCGCCGAGGCCGCACTGCGGTGGCTGCGCGAGCACCGGCCGCCGGAGCCGGACCCGCCCGTCCTGCTCTGGGGCGACGCCCGGATCGGCAACATCATGTACTCCGGCGGTGACCTCACAGCCGTACTCGACTGGGAGATGGCGACCCTCGGCCAGCCGGAGGAGGATCTCGCCTGGTTCCTGTACCTGGACCGGCATCATGGTGAGGGCTGCGGCGTGGCGCGGCTGCCCGGCTTTCCCTCGGCGGCCGAGACGATCGCGCGGTACGAGCAGCTCGCCGGCCGCCCGATGCGGCACATGGACTACTACGAGGTGCTGTCCGGCCTGAAGTTCGCCGCGATCATGGCGAGGATTGGCCAGCTGTTCGTCCACTACGAGCTGGTGCCACCCGACAATGACTTCCCCCGCAACAACACCGCCAGCCAGCTGCTGGCCAGGACCCTCGGCCTGCCCCCGCCGGGAGGCGAGCTGACCGTGCCGGCCCCGATGGGATCGTGATGACTCTTTCCCCGCTCGACGACTACCCGGTCCATCAGGTGGCGCAGGTCATGCGGCACCCGGCGACCTCGGACCGCAACTTCTACGACCGCTACTACTTCAACTGCCACTCGTGTTCGGGTGACCTGATGCTCATCATCGGCATCGGCCAGTACCCGAACCTCGGTGTCACCGACGGCTTCGCCCTGCTCCGGCAGGGCGGCAGGCACCAGGTGGTGCGTGCCTCGCGCGAACTCGGCGCGGACCGGATGGACACCAGCGTCGGGCCGCTGCGGGTGGAGGTGATCGAGGGCCTCAAAACGCTGCGGGTCATCCTCGAGCCGAACGAGTTCGGCCTCGACTTTGACCTGACCTGGGAAGGAACCATCCCGGCGCAGCTGGAGCCCAGGCACTTCATCCGCTGGCAGGAGCGGGCCGTGTTCGACTCGATGCGCCTGTCCCAGACCGGCACCTGGCGCGGGCACATCAAGGCCGGCGACCAGGCGATCACGGTCACGCAAGACCGGTGGTGGGGTTCCCGGGACCGCTCGTGGGGTGTGCGGCCGGTCGGCGAGCCCGAGCCCCCGGGCATCCAGGCGAAGAACCCGGCCCAGTTCTACTGGATGTACGCCCCGATGCAGTTCGACGGCTTCTCGATCCTGGCGATCGTCCAGGAGGACGCGGAGGGCGAGCGGATCCTGGAGGGCGCCGTCCGGGTGTGGGCCGATCCCGCGCGGCCGCCCGAGCGGCTCGGCAGGCCCGGCTACCGGCCGGATTTCGCGCCCGGCACGCGGGACGTGCAGTCGGCGGTCCTGTCCTTCGAGCCGCCCGGCGGTCAGCCGTTCGGGGTGACCGTCACGCCGTTGCTGCCCGTCTCGCTCATGGTCGGCACCGGGTACGGCCTGGAGCCCAACTGGAAGCACGGCATGTACCAGGGGCGCGACCTCGTCGTCCAGGGCGTCACCTACGACCTGTCCAACGACGGGGACCGGGCGCGGATGTGGGGCATGGTGGACAGCATCGCCAGGTTCGAGTGCGCCCGGGGCGCCGGGCAGGAGCCGGCCGTGGGTTACGGCCTGTTCGAGTACTGGGCGCTGGGCGAGCACCAGCCCACCGGCCTGATGCCCTGAACACGGCCGCCGCGCAGGTCGCAGGCGCCCCGGCTGCCCCGGCCCGGCCACCCGCCCGGGCCGCCCACATCCGCGGGAGTGGTGGCAACTTCGCGGGCACCTTTGCCGTCCAAGTGGTATGCGGATTCGACGGATGGCCGCCGGGGCGGGATGCCTGGCGCTGGCCGCGTGTGGCACAGCAGGAACGGGTGGGGCGGCGCCGGGCGGGGCGCCGGCGGCCACGGCCGCGGCAGCATCGGCTGTCACGTCGTCTCAGGCAGCCCGGGGCACACCCGGCCCGGCTGCACCGTGCCCGGTTCCCAGCGGCCGCCAGACCGGGTCGACCGGGGTAGCGCCCGGCCTCACCGGGGTGCAGTTCGTCTCCCCGCAGCAGGGATGGGTGGCCGGCAGCGACCGGATCCTCGCCACCAGCGACGGCGGAGCGCACTGGCAGATCCAGGACCGGGGCAGACTGGGACTGGCCTCGCTGGACTTCGTCAATGCCAGTGACGGCTGGGCGGTGGGCCTGAACACGGTGCTGGCGACCACCGACGGCGGGGCGCACTGG
>DPMS01000039.1 GCA_003541285.1 Actinomycetota bacterium | reverse complement strand
AAGCCGCAGACGGGCCGCACCGCCGGCCCCCGGCCCCGCCTGGACCTGATCGGCACCGGGCCGCCCGCCACCGCGCACGCGCGCTGGCGGCCCGGACGCGCCCGGTAAACCCACGCCCTTCAGAAGAACATGGTCGGTAAGGCCCGCTATCACATGCCATATGGACCATGTCCCACTGCGCTGGGAGCGTGAGGCCTGCCNNCGGCTCCCCGCGGATGTGGTCGATTCAGGTTGTGATAGCAGCCCAAAACGACCACGGTTCGTCCGGCACCGTCCGCCCACTGGCGGGACGTGGCCGGTTCCCTCAGCGGCCCTGCCAGTTGGGCTCACGGCCTGCCGTGAAGGCAGCGTGGAATTCCGCGTAGTCCTGGCCGGTCATCAGCAGGGCCTGCGTCATCGCCTCCAGTTCCAGCGCCGCGGACAGGCTCATGTCCTGCTCACGGGTAAGCAGGGCCTTTTGTCTGCGCGTACGCCTGGGCCGGCCCGTCCGCGAGCCGCCTGGCCAGCCGGTCCACCGCCGCCTCCAGTTCGGCGGCGTCCACCAGTTCGCTGATCAGCCCGATCCGCTCGGGCCTGGTCAGCGTTGATCGTGTCGCCGGGCATGAGCAGCTGGGTGGCCCGGCCCAGGCCCTCCAGCCGGGGGAGCAGGTAGGCGGCGCCCATGTCCCCGCCGGACAGGCCCACCTTGGTGAACAGGAACGCAAACCGTAGCCGCCGGCGCCCATCCGCAGCGTGGCGCCGATGATCTCGTTGACGTCCCCGCCGGAGCACTCGAACCGGAAATGCTCCCAGTGCTGCGCCGGCGGAACCGATCCGCGGAGCGGGCTTATCGGTGCACCTCCTGACCCACGATATCTCGATCCGTTGACTGTCGTCAGAAACAGTGAATACTGGTGCTACCCGCCACAGCGGGATGCTCCACGAGGGAGTGGTGCCGATGCAGCTCTCGCCCTCCGCGCACACCGATACCTTCTGCCGGGACAACCTCCCAGCCGACGATCAGTGGCCGGACCTGCGGTTCGATCTTCCCGAACTCCGCTATCCGGACCGGCTCAACTGCGCCGGAGCCCTGCTGGACGCCACCGTCGCCCGGTACGGCCCGGACCGACCCTGCCTGCGCACGCCCAGCGAGACCTGGACCTACGGGGACCTGCTGCGCCGGGCCAACCAGGCCGCCCAGGTGTTCACGCAGGATTTCGGCCTGGTCCCCGGGAACCGGGTGCTGCTGCGCGGCCCGAACAACCCCTGGCTGGTCGCCGCCTGGTTCGGCGTGCTCAAGGCCGGGGGAGTGGTGATCACCACCATGCCGCTGCTGCGCGCCAGGGAGATCACCGCGCTGACCGACCTCACCAGGCCGGACCTCGCCGTCTGCGATCACCGCTTCACCGGCGAACTGGCCGCCGCCGCGCCCGGCCTGCCCGCCGTGTTCTACGGTGGCGCGGGCGATGACAACCTGGCGGCCCGCTGCGCGGCTGGGAGCGGCAGCTTCCCGGCCGTGGGGACCGCCGCCGATGACGTCGCCCTGCTCGCCCCGACCTCCGGCACCACCGGCAAGCCCAAGGCGACCATGCACTTCCACCGGGACGTGCTGGCCATCAATGACACGTTCGGCCGGCGCGTGCTGGCCGCCAGCGCCGGCGACGTCTTCGCCGGCACCCCGCCGCTGGGATTCACATTCGGGCTGGGCGGCCTGGTCGTGTTCCCGTTCAGTGTGGGGGCTTCCACTTTGCTGCTGGAGCGGGTCACACCTGGCGAGCTGGCAGACGCGGTCGCGGAGTACGGGGTGACCACGCTGTTCACCGCGCCCATCATGTACCGGGCGCTGCTGGCCACCGGGAAGACCCGGGCGCTGAACGGCCTTCGGCGGTGCGTGTCGGCCGGCGAGCACCTGCCCGCCGCGGTGTGGGAGGACTTCCACCGCGCGACCGGCGTCAGGATCATCGACGGAATCGGCTCCACCGAACTGCTGCACATCTTCATCGCGGCGGCAGGCGAGGCGATCCGGCCCGGTGCGACCGGCGTACCGGTGCCCGGTTTCGAGGCGGCCGTGCTCGGTGAGGACCTCAAGCCGGTGCCGGACGGGACCATCGGGCGGCTCGCCGTCAAGGGGCCCACCGGCTGCCGCTACCTCGCCGACGAGCGCCAGCGCAGCTATGTGGTGGACGGCTGGAACCTGACCGGGGATACCTACCTGCGGGACGGCGACGGCTACTACTGGTACCAGGCGCGCACCGACGACATGATCATCACCTCCGGCTACAGCATCGCCGGGCCCGAGGTGGAGCAGGCTCTGCTCGGCCATCCGGATGTGCTGGAGGTGGGCGTGGTCGGCGCGCCGGACCCCGAGCGCGGAACGATCATCAAGGCGTACGTGGTGCTGCGGGACGGCGCAACCGCCGGCCCGGGCAAGGCCGCCGAACTCCAGGCGTTCGCCAAGCAGGTGATCGCGCCGTACAAGTACCCNNCGCCGCCGGTCAGGCCTGACCAGGCAGTCCGCAGGCGCTGCCGTGCGCCGCCCGTACCGTCAGCGCAGGCCGATTGCGGCCGACAGGCCCTGGGTTGCCTCCTCGCCCGGGAGCCCTTGCGTGCGGCTGCGGCGCAGGACGATGGCGGTCACCACGATGGCCAGCACGGTCACGCAGAGCATGATCGTGGCGAGGGCGTTGACGGCCGGGGTGAGGCCGAAGCGCACCGCCGAATAGAGCACGATCGGCCAGGTGTTCGTCGTGCCGTTGGTGAACGCAGGCAGCACGTAATCGTCGAACGAGAACGTGAACGACAGCAGGGTCGCGGCCACGATGGCGGGCATGAGCCGGGGCAGGGTGATCTGCCGGAAAGTGGACAGCCGTCCCGAGCCGAGATCGAATGCCGCCTCCTCCAGCTTGTCGCCCATGCCCACGAACCTGGCCCGGATGATGAGCATCGCCAGCGAGGCGTTGAACACCACCTGGCCGAACAGGATGGTGGCCCTGCCCAGGGTCGGGAAGGCGTGGATGTAGTTGTGCACCTGCACGAAGAAGATGAGTGAGGCCACCGCGATGACGATCTCGGGCACGACGAGGGTCAGGTAGACGATGGCATCGAACGGCGCGCGGTACCGCGGCTTCATCCGTCCCAGGGCCAGCGCGGCGCACAGCCCCAGCACCGTGGAGATGATCGCCGCCTCCGCGGCGATCTCAAGGCTGACGATGATCGCCGGGATGTAGGTAGGGTCATGCAGGCCCGCGCTGAACCAGCAGGAGGTGAACCCGTTCCAGACCGTGATGTTGCCGATCTGGGCGGGCGGGATGCTGCAGACGCTGGAGCCGTGGAAGGCGGTGAGTGCGGAGGCCGACGGCTTGTTGAAGGCGAAGACCGCCATCACCAGGATCGGCAGGTACAGGAAGGCGAACACCAGCAGCGCCCAGGCGGTGAACCCCTGCTTGGCCGACAGGCGCCTACGCACCGAACTGCTCCTCTTTGGTGGCGAACAGGATGTACACGATGACGAACACCGACAGCGCCGCCATCAGCGCGATCGAGAGCGCGGAGCCGAAGGGCTGGTTCTGGGCCTGGTTGAACTGATCGCCGATGACGTTCCCGACGAACTCGTAGGTCCCGCCGGACAGGATGTTGGGGATGATGTATTCGCCGGTCATCGGGATGAACACCAGCAGCGCCCCGGTGATGAAACCGGGGAGGGTGAGCCGGAGCGTGATCTGCCGGAACGCCGTGAACGGGTGCGCCCCCAGGTCGGTGGCGGCCTCGATCAGCGTCCAGTCCATCCGCTCCAGCGAGGCGAACACCGGCAGGATGAACAGCGGCAGGTAGTTGTAGACAAGCCCCACCGCCACCGCGTACTTGGTGTACAGGATGTTGATGCCCAGGTCCCTGGCGAGGTACCCCTTGGGATCGAGGATGATCTTCAGCGCATAGGTGCGGATGAGGAACGACGTCCAGAACGGCACCACGATGAGCAGCAGCGCCAGCATCTTGTAGGTCGTCAGGTAGCGCGCCATCCAGTAGGCGAGCGGATAGCCGACAGCGATGGTCGCCAGGGTGCCGACCGAGGCCATCACCAGGGTCCGCACGAAGATGGTGACGTACAGCGGGCTCAGCACCTGGCTGAACTGGGAGAAGTTGAACCCGTACTTGAGGCTGCCGAAGCCTTGCTGGACCGCCAGCGAGAACGCCACCAGGATGACCATCGGCCCGAGAAAGAAGATGGCGTAGTACAGCAGCGACGGCGCGGTCAGCCACGACGGGTAGCGCGGCTGGAAGGACCGCTTACGCCGGGTGGCGGCCGCCGGGGCGGCCGCCACTTCCGGTGTCTTTTCAGCGACCGCCATCAGGCCGCCTTGAACTCCGAGTAGATCTGGGTGCGTGCCTCCACCACCTGGGGGCTGACGTTGAGGATGTAGTGGTAGTTGTCCGTGTACGACTTCGGGACGTTGAACAGCGGGTCGTCGCGGAGGGCGGCGGGCAGCTGGGCCAGCGCGGTCGGCATCGGGATCTTGTAGTTGTGGTAGTTCATCTCGGTCACGGCCGTGCTCGGGGTGAGGAGCCAGTTGATCCAGGCGTGCGCGGCCACCGGGTGGGGCGCGGTTGCCGGGATGCACCAGTTGTCAGCCCAGATCTCCGAGGCCGCATGCGGGATGACCGGCGTGATGTCGCCCTGCTTCGCGCGGCCCTGCACGATCCGGCGCACGTCGCCGTTCCACCCCTGGCTAAGGATGATCTTGCCGGCGATGGCGTCGTTGATGTAGGCGGAGGAGTCGATCGTGGTGACGCCCGGCCGGAGGGACAGCAGGAAGGACTTCACCTTGTTCAAGTCGGCCTGGCTGCCGGTGTTGGGGTCCAGGCCGAGCGCCATCAGCGCGAGCGGCACGACCTCCTCCGCCCCGTCCAGCAGGTTGGTGCGGCCCTTGCTCACGTACTTCGGCAGCAGGTGGTAGAAGTCGAGCATCGTGGCCGGCTTCTCGGTGATGATCTTGTTGTTGTAGAAGAACATCGTGATCCCGAAGTCCTTGATGACGTGATAGTCGCCGGTCGGGTCATAGGACGGCTTCAGGAACGACGGGTCCAGGTATTTGAGGTTCGGCAGGAGCGTCTTGTCCAGCGCCATCAGGCTGTTCTCCGCGATCAGCTCCGCGACCGCGTTCTGGCTGGGCACGATGATGTCGTAGCTCGTGCCGCCCGCGTGCAGCTTGGCCAGCAGCTCGTCGTTGCTGGAGTAGAAGGTCTGGTGGACGGTCATCCCGGCCTTCTTCTCGGCCGGCAGCTGCGTGAACTTCGTGAAGGTCGAGGGGTCGTCGTACTCCGACCAGTTGTAGATCTCGACGTGGTTCTCCAGCGGCTTGCCCGTCAGCGAGCTCCCGGAGGAGGTCTTCGTGGAACCGCCGGTGGACGTCGTACCGCACGCCGCAGCGGCTGCCGCGAAGATCGCCATCCCGCCGAGGCCGAGCGCCTGCCGCCGGTTGATCTGCCGCCCGGCGGCACGCTGAACCTCGCGGTGCAGGTAGTCCAGCTTGGGCTTCATCTCGCGCGGCGCGAGAATTCTGAGGTCGTCAGGGTTCTGGTTCATGAGTTCTCCTTCTAGTCGCCCGCGCCGGTGAGGGCGGCTTCACCCAGGAGAAGCGGTGCGGCTTCGTCCCAGCTGACAGCGATCCGGTCTCCCGGGTGGATGGTGTCGAGGGTGGGGTCGGCGCTGGCGCGCTGCTCGCGCACCACGATGTCGCCAATGCCTGCCAGCTTGGCCACGATCTGGATCTGGTCGCCGAGGTACATCTTCGTGATGACCTCGGCATTGGCCGTGTTGGCCGTGTTGGCCGTCCCGGTGGCGGTTCCGGCCGCGGCCACGATGCGCTCAGGCCGGATTCCGACCCGCACCCGCGTGCCCTTGACCGCCTCGCCGCGGCCGCGCACGACGATCCCCGAGCCCGCATCGACCGCGAAACCGCCATCGGCTGCCTCGGCAACGTCCCCGACGAGGAAGTTCATGTCCCCGATGAAGTCAGCCACGAACGGTGTGAGCGGCCGGTCGTAGATCGCGCGCGGCTCGCCGAGTTGCTCGATCACGCCGTTCGACATGACCGCCACCCGGTCGGACATGGACAGCGCCTCACCCTGGTCATGGGTGACGTAGATGAAGGTGATCCCGACCTCACCCTGGATGCGCTTGAGCTCGATCTGCATCTCCTTGCGCAGCTTGAGGTCGAGGGCACCCAGCGGCTCGTCCAGCAGGAGCACCCGCGGGTTCATCACCAGCGCCCGGGCGAGCGCCACACGCTGCTGCTGGCCGCCGGAGAGCATCGTGGGCCGGTGCTTCTCCCGGCCGGTCATGTGCACGAGTTCGAGGGCCTCGGCCGCCTTGGCATAGCGCTCTGCCTTGCGGACCTTGCGCTGCTTGAGCCCGTAGGCGACGTTGTCCAGCACCGACATGTGCGGGAACAGCGCGTACTGCTGGAAGACGGTGTTGACCTCGCGCTTGTAGGGGGGCGTTCCGACCGCGTCCACGCCACCGATGAGGATCTCGCCCTCATCCGGCTGCTCGAAGCCGGCGATCAGCCGCAGCGATGTGGTCTTGCCGCAGCCGGACGGCCCAAGAAGCGACAGGAACTCGCCCTTGCGCACTTTCAGGTTGATGGCGTCGACTGCGGTCAGCGAGCCGAAGCGCTTGGTGACGGCGCGGAACTCTACGTCGTAGCTTCCGTCGCCATTCGCGGAACTCGCTTCCACGTACCCCCCCATCCCAGGAGTAATAGGGGCACTGTAGGGCAACTAGTACCTGTGGTCTATGGACATGAACTGATCGCGTCTTGGCCGTGACCTGCGGTGCGCTCTCACCAAGGAAACGCCGGCGGGACCCCGCCGTTACGCCCGCCGCCCTGCGGTTGCCGGAGGGGGGACCTAAGGCCCTGACGTCCGGCGGCATTCTTGGCCAGCGTGGATTGAGGGGGTGAGCCGATGGATGTCACTGTCGTATACGAAAGCTTGTTCGGGAACACCCGGGACATCGCTGAGGCGATCGCGGCCGGGATACGTCAAGCCGATCCAGCCGCCCGGGTGACGGTGCTGCGGGTCGCGGAGGCTGGCCCGGGCCAGGTTGCCGAGGCCGGCTTTCTCGTCGTCGGGGGGCCTACCCACATCATGCGGATGAGTTCCGGCCGGACCCGCCAGATGGGCCTGCAGGGCAACGGCAAGAGTGGCAAGGATCGGCGCCGCGCCGAACCGGAGCCGGGCGCGGCCGGCCCTGGCGTGCGGGAGTGGCTGGCAGCCTTGCCGCTGGCGCGGCCGGGCGCCGGCGCGGCCGCATTCGACACTCACCTGCGCTACCCGCTGGCCGGCGGCGCTGCCCGTCCGATCGCGCGTCAGCTACGCCGTCACGGCTACCGGGTCACCGCGAAGGCCACGGGTTTCCTCGTCGACGACGCGGAAGGCCCCCTGCACGAAGGCGAGCGGGAGCGGGCCCGGGCGTGGGGTGCCACCCTGGCCGCGCAACTGGCGGCACCTACCCACCGCTGACCGGGCAGTGCCAGATGTCCAGGCCCGGGCGGGCCTGAATGTCAGCAGCCGGCCCAGGCCGGCCGCGACCCCCCTGCGGCTGACCCTGCTCGGGACCGGGGCGATGAACTCCCCCCGTTACCCACCGGCCGGGCTCTTGGTCCGCTACCGCCGCCTGCAGGTCATGCTCGATGGCGGGCCTGGTGCCGAGCCGGCCGGACGGCTGGCTGCATGGCTGGTCAGCGACGAGCGCAGCGAACTGCGCCGCGAGTTGCGTGCGCTCGGCGCCGCCCGCGGAATGCAGCCGGGAGTGGCCGCCGTGTCTATCGCCGACCTTGTCATCGAGCCGCACCCGGTGACCCACACCAGCCATCCCACGTGGGGATACCTGCTGCGCCTCCCGATGGCGTCCGCGGTATGGGCGCCGGAGTTCTGGGCTTTCCCCGCCTGGGCGGCCGGGGCGGACCTGATGTTCGCCGACGCCGCTGGCTGGAACCGCGCGATCCGCTTCGCCGGTGGGGCTGGCGGGCACATGGCGGCCCTGCAGGTTGCTGAGCAGGCACGGGAACACCGGGTGGGCCGGCTCGTGTTCGCCCACATCGGCCGCCCCTCGCTGCGCGCGATCGATGCCGGGTATCGCCTGCCGTTCGGGGAATGGGGCGAGCCGGGCCGCACCTACCAGTTCCCGCCCCGCCGGTGACTGGTCACTGGTGGCCCGGAACCACTTCCGCAAGGCCGGGACCTTCGGCCCTGGTGAACGGCCCTGCCAGGAGGGATGCTGATAGTAGGCCTGCGGGACGAGCGGAGGAGCCGACCACGGTCTCCACCGGACGAGACT
>DPMS01000514.1 GCA_003541285.1 Actinomycetota bacterium | reverse complement strand
GACCAGCCCCACCCCCGCCAGCGCCTTATCCCGGACGGGACTCGCCAGCCACCCAGCCAGCACCACATCACCGCTGGAGAACTCGACATCTCGCAAACGCGGGCCAACCGTCACGCGATCAGTATCGCGCGCGCCACTGCGAGGTCCGCCCTTCAGCCCGTTTCCAGAGCACAGAATTGGCTCATCTGAGTGCACTCAACCAGGCGGAGGCGTCCAAGCTGAAGCACGCGGAATCGTTATGCCGGTGATGGCAGCTTGNNTCGGTGGCGATCGCCCCGGACGGGACCTGGCTCGTCACCCGGGGTGACGACAAGGCCTTGCGGATCTGGAACCTGGCCACAGGTGATATCGGCGCGGTCATGCGGGTCGATGGCAACCTTCAAGACTGCAAGTGGAGCCCAGACGGGCAGTGGCTCGCTGCCGTAGGTCAAGCTGGTTTGTACCTCTTCACCTCCGAATTCGCTCGCCTGAATTCGTCTCGGCGCTGATCACAGTTATTCATCGCCAGGCACTCAGAACTGAACGATCTGCGCATCGTGACCCGCGACGGTCAGCTCGGCTATGAGCCGCCCAGAGTCGGCAGGGAGGCCCAGCGTACGGGGGTCAGCGCCCGGCGAGTGCTCACCATCCGTGACGGCCAATGTCGGCTGGATGGCTGTCGCCGGGTGAGACTGAAGCCATGATGTTCACAGAACTGTCGCCACCGATAGGAGAATTTCGGTCCTGGTCCTGTTCAAGATGCGTGTCGCCCGCCTCTACGAGGAGTGATGCGCATCAAGCGACATCGCGGCCAAGGCAAGGATGGCTCGTGCGGTCAGGATGGGATCGCTCAGCAGTGGCCCTGGCGCGGCATAGGGGCGGTAGCGGCGAGGGACGCACCCAGCAAGGCTCCAGGTGAGCAGCTCGCGGAAGGCATCGGTGCCAGCGAGTGGGTCGGCCAGCAGGCACGCGGTATCCGCGGAGTCGGCGACGGCGAGGATGACAATGTCAGCCCAGGCAGCGGTGGCCAGGTCGGCGGCAATCGCGGGGTTGGCTCCAGTGTTGTGAGGGCGTCTTCCAGCTGGGCGAGATGCGCGGCAGCGGCCGACGCGAGCGGTCTTGACCCGTTCTCCGGTGACCGGACGGTGCGCTCGCTCACACCGCATGCGGCGGCGAGGGTTGCGGTGCTGGCCCCCGCCGACTGGCGTGCTGCTCGCAGGACTGCCCCGGCCACGATCCCCGTCGGCCTGCGGTGATGGTGAGTCCTGGCCGGCTGGGTGATTGTGCGGGCTTGCTGGCGTTGTGGACATGATTGCCGGGTCCTCCGGTGCGGGTGCATGGCCGCTTGCTTCGTGCTTGGTAGCGGATCGCGGCGGTGTAGCGGTCGAACTGGCGTCCCGGCACCCGCAGCGGCCGGACCGGCTGGGTCTCTGGCTCCGCCCCGGTGACGCGCGGGGCCGGGGCATCAGTCACCCACGCCATCTCGATGCCGGCCAAATCGACGGGACGGGCGGGAGGCCACGACGGCGGGCTGATGAGCGGCGTTCGCTTGATCCGGAACTCCGCCCGGGTAAAGCCCGGCGGCAATCCCGGCGAGGTTGTGGCGGTGATGGTTGAGATAGCGGCGGATCGCCCGCCATTCACCCTGGCTGGACTCCACCGGCGCATGAGCCCCCACGGGTTGCTGCTGGCCGCCCGTCGTCCGCGTCGGCCTTCACCCCGCGGCCTCACCCGCGCCCAGCAGCTCGTTCGACAGCCCTAGATCGGCGGACGGTATCCGCAGCAGACGCGACACCCGGAGCAGGAAACCAACGTCGCGGACCTGCCGCCGCCCGCGTTCGATCAAGGACACATAGGTCTGGTCAACCTGAAGTAATTCGGCCAGCGCTGCCTGCGTCAGGTGGTTCGCCGACCGGTACTCGCGTAACACCTCGCCCAGGCGTGGCAAGACCGCCGGGTTGTCATCCTCGGCTCCTGGCCACAGCCACGGCGCTGACCCGTCACTCATGAAAGCCCCGGCCACCCGGCGGACGGATGGGGTTCAGGCTCCTCACGGAGCTTTGCCGCATCGTCGTTGTCACACGACCTGCCTTCATTCCGCGGGCGGGACAGCCATGCTCTGGCTGCGCCTGCTCCCGGTGTCCACCACGCGGATGAAGTTTCGCGTGCTATACCGTGCGCTCGTGCACGGGCGGTCTCCAGCGGCCTGGCGCCGCTGGCTCAGCGACCAGGCCGGGTCCCGCGTGGGGCAGGAGCGACGGTTGATGGCTGGCGCCGTACCGTGCCGGGTGAGTGCCGGCAGCCGGTGGCTTCGCTGGCCATGTGATCGGCGGCTGTAGGGAGAAGGCGGGTGTGCCATTCGGCTTGGGCGGCGAGGATACGGCTGTCCCGCTGGGGGCGAGGTAGAGAAGGGACCACAGTTCGCTGAGCCAGTCGAGGGTGTACAGGCAGACCGGGTGGTGTTCCCAGCAGGGCGGCAGGGTGGCGGCGAGCTGGCCGTATCCGGGCAGGTAGATTTGCTCGACCCAGGCGCGGAGCCGGTCCAGCGCTGTTTCCCGTTCGGGCCCGGTGAGCTTCCACCACCTGGGAGGCGGGACCGGCTGGTAGTGGCCGGCGTTGCCGTCGTCTTCATCGGCTGCGGCCAGGCCGGCGAGGTGGGCAGCGAGGGAGGCGACCTGGGTGTCGAGGCCGTCGAGGCTGGCCAGGATGGCGTGGTGGTGGGTGAGAGTGGTGCTGATCTCGCTCGTCCGGGCGGTGACGGCGGTGATCTCGCTGGCGAGGTCGCGCAGGCGGGTGGCGAGGTCCTCGAAGTGGGCCGCTTCCCGGGTGTCGAGGCCGCTGATGCGTTCGGCGTGTGCGGATATCTGGATGAGTGCGGCGGCCAGCCCGTCGCCGGTGAGGTCCGGTGCGGCCATGGTTAGTTCACTCGTCCCAGGGGTAGCGGCCGGTGGGTGCGCTGGCGGCGGGGAAGGGAATGACTCCGGCAGGTGTGGTCCCGGTAGCGGGTTCATGACCGGGCTCTGCGGCCAGGGCGTCAGCGGGCAGGTTCGTTCGGCTGGTGATGGGGATCAGGCGCGCGGTCGTGTGGCCGTTGCGGAGGGCGGTGCGGTAGGCGGCGTCTTTCCAGGCCATGGGGAGGCGGGCGATGACGGGGGAGTGGCCGCCGCGGATGACCAGGGCGTGCCCGGCGGGGAGCTGGCGGATCATGTCTGGGGTCATGGCAGGGTGGCGGGCGATGTAGTCGTGGCGCTCGTGGTGGCGGTCCAGCCAGTGCCCGGTTTCCTTCACGGCGGTGGTGCCGCACAAGATGGAGGCGGCATCGAGGGTGGCGGTGTCGCTGATGCCGGGGAGCCAGATTTTGGCGCCGGAGGTGTCCATGATGACGCGGGCGCCGTCGGGTCCCCACCGGGTGCGTAACTGGGCGTCGCCGTGGGCGACGGTGATGATCTGGATGCCTTTGCTGCCGGAGTCGGCCAGCCAGGGCAGAATGGGCAGATCTGGGTGACCTCGTCCAGGGCCATCAGCAGCGGCGGGTCGAGCCGCCCGCCGGGCATCCGGCTGCCCAGCAGGGCGGCGGTGTAGTGGAGTTCGCTGGTCAGGCAGGCGAACAGCGGCGCGACCGGTGCGTCCTCCCCGCGGGATTCCGCGATCAGGTACAGCGTCCCCGCCTCGCAGAGGAAGGCCTGCAGGTCGAGGGACTGGCCAGGATCGGGCAGAACGGCTGCCGCGAGCTGCGGGTCGGCGAGGAACGCCAGGGCCCGGCTCATGGTCATCCGGACGGTGGAGATGGTCTTGTTCGCCTCGCCCCGCATCTCGGCCAGCTGGGCGGCGAGATGGTGGGCCGCGCCAGCCGTTGTGTACAGGATGTTTTCGGCCCCGGCGGGCGCGGATGCCGGAGGTCAGCTCGAACACATCGTGCTTGGTCGTGGTGGACAGCACGGGCCCGGGGTAGTGGCAGATGACCGACGCGAGCCAGCCGGTCTTGCCGCCCCGCGGCGGGCTGGTCACCACCGCGTGTTCCTCCACCGGCAGGTGCAGGCGGTGCCGGTAGTGGGCGCGGCCAACGAGGATGGAGTACGCGCTGGCAGGGCCCAGGGCACGCTGCCAGAAAGACAGTGACCGGCGGGCACGGGCGCTGCGGCGGAACGCGGCGAACCGGCCCCACCGCAGCCACAGCTCGGCCACCGTCGCGTGCCCGGGGCCGGGGTGCAGGCGCAGG
>DPMS01000015.1 GCA_003541285.1 Actinomycetota bacterium | reverse complement strand
GTGCGCCGCCGCATTCGCCGGGCAGTGCGCCGCCGCATTCGCCGGGCAGTGCCCCGTTCACGGCCGGATCGCCGGCGGCGCCGTCCGGGCGGGCCGCAGGCGGGCCTTTCACCCGCACGCCCACGTCGGGTGGGGGCAGCGGGAGCGCCGCCGGGGGGAGGGCCGCCGGGGGGAGCGCTGGCCGGGGGGGTGCCGCCGGGGGCGAACGGATGACCGCGCGGGACGGCGCGGCTGACGGGCAGTCAGCCCGGCCCGGCCCGTTCTGGCTCCGCCCGATTCGGCGCCGGAAATAGTCAGCGGCCGCCGTGGAACTGTCGCCGGCGCAGCGCAAGCTGGTTTTCGCCGTCCTCGTCTTCATCCTCGCCGGGCTGGGCGCATTCCTGCTGTGGCCCGCCTCGCAGCCCGCGCGGGGCCAGGCCGGATACGGCAACGCGCCAACGGCCCGGCCGTCATCGCCGCCCGTGGCCGCGCCCACCGTGCCGGTCCCGGCGCAGTCAGGGTCGGCGGTGAACATCTACCAGTGGCTCCCGTTCACCCAGTCGGATCTGACGGCGGCGGCCGGGGTGGTGCGGCAGTTCTGCGCCGACTATGCGACCTACAGCTACACCCAGAGCGCGGCCAGCTATGTGGGCAAGATGCGGAGCCTGATCACCCCGTCCCTGGCCGCGACCCTGTCCCGGGGCTTCGCCACCCCGGGAGTCGCCCAGGTGAGGATCGGGGAGAAGCAGACCGCCGCTGGCAGCGGTGTGATCACCGCGCTGCGCGCGTTCGGTCCCTCGAGCTTGACCTTCCTGGTGACGGTGTCGCAGAAGACCTACAGCACACAGCGGGGCAAGACCACCGCGAGCGTGACCAGCAGCGATTATGCGGTCACCGTGGCACAGACCGGCAGCGGCTGGCAGGTGAACGACATCCAGCTCGCCTCGGCAGGTAACTCATGAACTGGCGGCTGGGGGTCCCGCAGACCGGGCGGACCGCCGTGCTGCTGGCGGTGGGCCTGGTGATGGTGCTGGTGCTGGGCCTGGCGGTGGTCGGGGCCGGCATGATCGGCGGCGGAAGCGTGCTGTTCGCGGCCGGGCCGGGTGGCCAGGGGCAGGGCTGCCCGGGCGGCGCCGCGATGCGCAAATCCGTCACCACGGTGGCACAGCCGGCGGCCAGTACCACCGGGCAGGCTTCCATCCCTGCCGACTACCTAAGGCTTTACCAGCAGGCCGGGCGGACCTACGGGGTTCCGTGGGTGGTGCTGGCCGGCATCGGTGAGGTGGAGACCAACCACGGCCGGTCGGCCCTGCCCGGGGTGCACAGCGCGGCGAACGCGTTCGGCGCGGCCGGGCCGATGCAGATCGGCATCGGCGGGGCGGCCGGCGATACCTGGGGTGGCGCGCCGGTCCACCCGGCCAGCCAGCAGGTCGCCGGGGTGGCGGTCGACGGTAACGGTGACGGGATCGCCAGCGTGTACGAGCCGGCCGACGCGATCGCCGGGGCCGCGAAGTACCTGCTCGCGCACGGGGTTCAGAGCAACGTCAGCGGCGCGATCTTCGCCTACAACCACCTGACTTCCTATGTGCAGATGGTGCTCCACTGGGCGGCTGTCTACGCCCAGGGAGGCTTCTCGGTCGCCGCGGCCTCCGCTACTACGTCCTCCGGGATCGTCACCGCGGCGCAATGCCTGACCAGCGCGGCCGGCGGCCCGGGTGGGACCGGGGGGACCGCTGGCGGCAGCGGCGGCGGGCCCAGCACCGCGCAGATCCCGAACCAGGCGGCCGCCACCGTGATCGCTTACGCGCGGGCACAGCTCGGCAAGCCGTACCTGTGGGGTGGCACCGGGCCGGACGCGTTCGACTGTTCGGGGCTGGTGATGATGGCCTACCGGGCGGCTGGCATCGATATCCCGCGCACCTCGCAGGTGCAGTGGATATGGGGCCCGAGGGTCGCACCCGGTCACGAGCAGCCCGGTGACCTGGCCTTCTTCGCCGGGTCCGATGGCACCACCACCTCACCGGGGCACGTCGGGCTGGTGATCGGGAACGGCCTGATGATCGAGGCGTTCGGGACCGGCTTCCCGATCCGGATCGCCCCGTACGGAAACCGGGGCGTGGTCGGCTTCAGCCGCCCCTGGGCGCACTCCGGGGTGGTACTCACCGCCCAGCAAGTGGGTGGCTGAGCAGGGATGGGCTCAGCCCGGGCCGCCGGGGTGCAGCGAACTGAGCACGGACATCACCTGGGCGACGGTCCGCGCGGTGCCGGGCCCGCGCCCGCCCGCCCGCATGTTGTCCAAGCTGCCCGGCCCGCACGGGGCCTAGGACCCCCAGGTGAGCTCGGAGGTTCTGGCCACCACCAGCGCGATCAGCAGCACCAGGAGACCCGCCGTCGCGGCGGCGTGGATGATCCCGCGCCGCCTGGCGGGAGCGTAGGAGTAGGCGAGGGTGAGCGCGCCGCCGGTGATCAGCCCGCCCAGGTGACCTTGCCAGGACGTGAACCAGGCCGATATCACCATCCAGATGAGAAAGGCCACGATCAGGCGGTTGGCGTAAGCGGTGTCACGCTTCAGCCGCCGGGAGATGACGAAATAGGCGGCCGCCACCCCGAAGATCGCGCCGGAGGCGCCGATCGCACCCTGAGCGGGTGCGATCAGGTAGACCAGCACCGAACCGCCGATCGCCGACAGCAGGTAGAGGGCGAGGAAGCGGAGCCTGCCCATGACCTCCTCGACGAGCGGCCCGAGAGTCCACAGCCACCACATGTTGAAGGCGATATGGAGGAAGCCGGACCCGCCGCCCCAGGTGATCGGCTCGTGGAGAAAGGCCGTGGTGATCAGGCGCCACCATTGCCCGGCCCAGATTGCCGTGCCAAAACCGCCGAACCAGGCGTACATGACGGTGAAGCTGGCCAGTTCGCCGAGATAGGCGAGGACGTTGATGGCGATCAGCGTGTACGTCACGACCGGCCTGGCGGACACCCGGCCACCCAGCACCGTGCGTGGTCGGCGCACCGTCTTGCTGCCGGCGCGGACGCACTGCACGCACTGGTGGCCGACCGGCGCCTCCCGCATGCAGTCGCCGCAGATGTAGCGGTCACAGCGGGTGCACCGGGTGTAGGTCTGGCGCCGTGGGTGCTGGTAGCACGTCGGAGTGTCGGCCACCTGGCCTTGCGCGGGATCGGTAGTGGTCATGACCGCCCAGACGACATCGTGCCCGGCTTTCCGGGGAGACAGCGGGCGCTGGTTCCTCAGGGTGACCGCGGTGGCCGTCCGTGCCGGGACAGGCGCAAGATTACCGTGGGGTTAGCCGCGTTTCGTTTCAATACGCAGACCGCCTGCGGAAGGGGCGGCGGACCGGAAGGGCGGCTCCCCGGCCCGCACCGGGGATCACTGTGGACGGCACCGGGGAGGCCGCGATGACCTGGGATGAGCTGCTCGCCTATTGCCTGGCCAGGCCCGGTGCCTGGCAGGACGAGCCATGAGCGGCGATGTCGTGGTGAAGGCGGGCGGCAGGATCTTCGCTTTCCTGGGGTCCGCTCCGGCGACGTCGGTCGGCCTCAAACGCGGCCCCACCAGGGAGGTGCCCGATGAGTGGCTGCTGCGCTACCCCGATGACGCTTCCGTCATGGCCTGCATCGGCCGTTCCGGGTGGAACAGCCCGCGGGTCGGCGGGGCGATTCCCGGCGACGAGCTGTTCGAGGCCATCGATGCCTGCTATGACGCGGTGATCAGCAAGTTGCCGAAAAAGGACCGCCCGTCCCGCTCGTGACCTGGCGATCGGCGGGGCCGCATATCGTGGCGGAGGGAGATGACGATGGGTGAAGAGCAGAAGGCAGATGCGCTGGCGCAGGCCACCGGCCTGCTTGGCCGCGATGACGAGGCGGTACGGCGGGCGCTCGGCCAGGTGTGGGACCTCGCATTCGAGCAGGGCCGGCTCGCCGCACTCGATGAACTGCAGGACAGGTTCTGCGTCTGCATGAAGTGACCAGCGGGGCGGGCCTGTTATCCGGGCATCGCCGCAGCGATGGGGTCCTGCTGGTGCGGCTGGTCAGTCCGAGGCGTGGAGGAAGGCCTCGGTGAGCCAGTCACGCAGCTGGCCGTCCACTTCGTCGGCGCTGCGCAGCATCAGCAGGTGAACGACTCTCGGGGAGCCGGGCGCGAGCACCTTGGCGATCCGGGGATCATGCACTGGCCTGGGCAGGTACAGCCCCAGCAGCACGTCCCGCGACCGGGGCCGCACCTCGGCCAGCTTGCGGTCCCGCTTGAGGAACACGCCGACCCCGACCGCGTCCTCGTGCACCGGGCCCAGGCTTTCCAGGTGGGCGAGGATCGCGTCGTACACGGCGCGCTGCCCGGCGGAGTGCCCCGCGAAAGTCTCATCCACAGTGCAGCCGGGCACACACGTGTGCCCCTGGTGGGCGCGCCCGAATTCCCGGTCGCAACGGGGACAGCTCCAGCGGGCCACCAGACCATACTGCCCGGGCGTTACCCCAGCCGTGGCCACGGCCAGGCTGGTCTGGGTAGCCGAGTACACAGGCGGGACGCCAGGCAGGCGAGGAACAGCCGGCGGCACAGACCGAAACCGGGGACGGTCAAGGTGACGGCACATCAGGAAGAGACGTGGCCCTGTCCGTGCGGGGGTTTCTCGTTACTCGGGGCTGGCCGTGTGGTCAGACGCGGAAGGTGCCCCAGGAGCGGACGATGCGCACCAGGCCCTCGTCTGCCAGTGTGCGGAGCACTTTGTTGATGGTGCCCTTGCCCACCTGGTACTCCTGGGCGAGCCGGGTCACGGTGGGGAGTGCCTGACCGTGGTCCCATTCGCCGGCGTCCAGGCGCCGCCGCAGGTCCCGCTCCACGCGGACGCTGGGCAGCTCAGGCGGACGCGACATATCTAAATGATCTCAACCAAGATCGCAGGCCGCCTCCCGACCAGTGCGCCCAATAAGACCAGAGAGACCAGCTTGACCAGAAAGACCAGCCGGGCGTAGCGTCGGTCAGGTGGAACCGGACCAGGAACCAGCCGACCTCACCTGCACGCAGCCCGCGCGATCGTGGATGTC
>DPMS01000720.1 GCA_003541285.1 Actinomycetota bacterium | reverse complement strand
CTTCCAGGACGCACCATGCCCTGGATCGTAGACCGGAGGCCGAGTCCTGCAGTTTAGATCCTTGCTCTCTACTTACACCCGCGTCAGGGGACGTGACCGGGGCCCGGTCCGCAGGAGTTTCAGTTGCAGGCGAGGAAGACGAGGTGATGGAGTCACTCTCTCGGCCAAACCGGGGCTCAACTGCGCGCACGTCCGTTCACAGCGACCGCCATCTCACCAGTGACAGCCTTTCGGTGATCCCGGTCCTGGTTTCGGGTGGCTGTCAGCACGCCGCCGCAGACCAGGACGGCGCCTGTGATCTGGATGAGGCTCGCCCGCTGGCCAAGGACGATGGCGGCGAGGATCAGTGCAGCCGCGGGCTCCAGCAGGAGCAGCAGCGATGACAGGTCGGCCGGCAGCTGCGGCAGCGACGAGGTGATCAGCAGCCAGCCGATGATCCCGCTCGACAGCGCCAGGACCAGCAGCCAGCCCAGGGACCGCCAGGGGATCGCCAGTTGCAGTCCGCCGGAGGCCAGGCCGAGCAGCAGGGCACCCGCCGCCGCGCCAGCAGTCGCGTCGAACAGCTGGCCGGCCACGTGCCGGGTCGCACCGGCGGTCTGCCGCATGATGAGCAGAAAGCAGGCATAGGCGGCGCTGGTGGCCAGCCCGTAGGCGGCTCCCGCTGCCGGATGCGGCCCGGTGGCCCCGCCGCCGGCCATCCCGGACACCATCACCACGCCGGGCAGCACCACCAGCAGCGTGACCAGGTACCGCCGGGTGGGGTGCTCACCCAGGACTGCCCACGCGAGGGCGGCGACGAACAGGACCTGCAGATTGCCGAGCACCGTGGCCACCCCGGCCCCGACGTCGGCGATCGAGTGAACCCACAGAACGAGGTTGGCGGCCAGGAAAAGGCCGGCCAGCCCCGTGTAGCCACGGCTGGCCAGCGGGCGCGGACCGTAACGGCGCTGCTCAGCCACTGCCAGCACGGCAAGCACCGGCAGCGGGAGTGCGCAGCGGTAGAACGCTGCCGTCACCGGGCCGACGTTCGCAAGAGTGATCAGGATGGCCGAGGCGGACAGGCAGGTCGCACCGAAAGCCGCCTGCACGGCCGGCCGCGACCGGATACTGGTCCTGATCACGCTCGCTGTCAGGACTGTCTCGCTTCCTGGTCCTGCCGCCCTGGTCCTGGCACGCGCCGGACCGACGGCGCTAGGAGATATGCGCGGCTTATCCACATGTCATCGACATACACGATCACTCCGCGGGCCAGGCCGACGTTGGGGTAGCGATGCAGGCCGGGGGCCTGAGAGCCGTGCCCGCCCGTTCAGGCGATCTTGAGTTGCTCGTCGCCGAAGTCGGCGATGAGCTTGAGGGTGCCGCCCAGGGCGGAGACGTAACGGTTCAGGACGTCCTGGGTGGAGACATCGCCGCGCTCGATCTGCGAGACCCGCGCGACCGAAACGCCCATCCGGGCGGCGACCTGCTCCTGGGTCACGCCCCGCCGCTTGCGCATCTCCGCCAGCCGCCAGCCGCGGGCGTCATCCAGCATCGCGGTCACCGCCGCGTCAAAGGCCTCCTGGCCGCCAGCGGTCGCCACTGCCCGCTCCGGGTGCCCGGAGTCCCGCCAGCGTGACACGTTGCTCATTGGCCCATCTCCTTCTGCCGCTCGGCCAGGTAGTCGTCGTACAACTGCTCGGCCCGGGGGATCGCGGTGCGGTACCACTTGTCCCACTGCCCGGACTTGTCACCGGCCACCAGCAGGATCGCCGGCCGCCACGGGTCGAAGACCAGCAGGATCCGGACCTCGGTGCTCCCGGCAGACGGCGGCCGCAGCTCCTTCATGTTGGCTATCCGCGATGCGGTGATCGTGTCCACCAGCGGGCGCCCCTCGGCAGGGCCGTTGCGTTCCAGGACCAGGATCGCTGGTTGACCAGCTGGTGGCTCACCGGGTCGGACTCGTACAGCTCGTCAAGAAACGCCTCGACCTCGGTGGTGAGCAGGATCTCCCACTCCACACGGCTCCCTTCCACAGCCACACCGCACCTCTGGCTTAAGAATATCCTTAACCTAGCCGGAGCTGGCAGTCAACCGGCTCGCGGACCGGTCGGGGGTCGCGAAGGCATCCCGCCGCAGAGATCCGGCCGACCTTTGCCTGCCGCCCCATCCGGACGCGCCACGATCGCCCGAATCCTGATTCTTCGTAAACAAGTTCGACTCATCGAACAGAGGTGGGGTACCGAGGTCACGGGGAGCCAAACGGGGAGCCAGTGACGCCAGATATCGGGCGATTCCAGGCCACGGCCAGCCTGATGAGTGAAGCAAAACTGCACGTCAGGCGACCTCTGGCGTCTTCCCGCGATCGTCCAGGCGTGCCTTCTGAGCAGCGGGTCGCGGCTCGAATCCTGCCAGGCGCGCCAGGTCAGGGCCGCTATGGCAGGACCATAACCTGGTCTTCGCCGGCCTGCTGCCCGCAAACCACGCGGCGCCATCGGCTCACCCGGGGCCGGGAGCGGCTTGCGATCTGTGCTCGCCAACGGCACTGATCCGATGGCGGATCTGGACCGGCCGCTGATACCAGCCATACGATCCCGGTGCAGGCAAGGAGCATCAGTGTGCGGTTCACCGATTACTCATTCGGCTCGGTGCGAGTCGATGGCGTGACCTACGATCACGACCTGATCATCGACCGGGGGAAGATCCGCAAGCGCAAGAAGGCCGCCTCCAGGAAGTTCCGCGGCGCGTATGGGCACACCCCGAGCACCAACGCCATCTTGCACCTGACGTGTTGAACCTGTTCGCGCAGCGCCGCATGCCGCCTCGCGCTTCCGTCGCGAGGGAAGGCCGGTAGCCGAGGGAGCGCGGCTGGGGGCCGCGCAGTGAGCATTCCGCGGCGACGAGCCTGACGCGGACAGCGGTGGCCCGAGACGATCACATCAGGAGCAGATGACATGAGAACTCCCCCGCCGAGGCGCAAGAAGATCCCGCGTGATCCCGAGAACGACTACACGCCCGACGCGGCTGAGGCGCGCCGGGCTTTCCTGCGCGCGCAGACGGACGTGAGATTGGAACACATCTCCCACTACTCCTTCGACCCGTCGATTCTCCCCGGCAACATCGAGCACTTCACGGGGGTCGCACAGGTGCCGATCGGCATCGCCGGGCCGCTGCTCGTTAACGGGGAGTATGCGCAGGGTGAGTTCTACGTTCCGCTGGCGACCACCGAGGGCACCCTGGTCGCGAGCTATAACCGGGGGATGAAGACGCTGCACGAGGCCGGCGGCGTGAAGACCACGATCCTGGACGACGCCATGCAGCGCGCGCCCGCCTTCGTGTTCGAAAGCGCGCGCGAGGCGCGGGCTTTCGGAGCCTGGCTGACCGGGCACTTCGCGGAGATCAAACAGGCGGCCGAGACCACCACCCGGACCGGGCGGTTGCGCGCCATCGAGCAGTACTCCGCCAGCCGGATCCTGTTCACGCGCTTTGACTACACCACCGGCGACGCCGCTGGCCAGAACCTCACCGGCAAGGCGACCGCCGCGGCGTGCGCGTGGATCACCTCCAACTACGAGGGCATCACCAATTTCTATCTGGAGTCCAACTTCGCCACCGACAAGAAGAGCTCGCAGGTCAACATCTTGCGCACTCGCGGCAAGCGCGTCGTCGCCGAGGTGACGATTCCCGCCGCCCTGATCGAAGAGCACATGCACACAAGCAGCGACAAGCTGTTTCGGGCGCGGCAGGTTGCGAGCCTTGGTGGCTTCATGTCCGGGGTCAACAACAACGGGCTGCAGTCGGCCAACGGAATCGCCGCCCTGTTCATCGCCACCGGCCAGGACGCAGCCAACGTCGCGGAGTCCTCTGCGGCCCTCGGCTTCAGCGAGCTGCTTCCCAACGGCGATTACTATGGCTCGATCACGCTCCCCTCGCTGATCGTCGCCACCTACGGCGGCGGCACAGGGCTCGCCACCCAGCGGGAATGCCTGGATCTGCTCGGCTGCTACGGGACCGGGAAGGTGCTCAAGCTGGCCGAGATCGTCGCGGCGACCGTGCTCTGCGGCGAGCTGTCACTTGGATGGGCGATCCTCGCCGAAGAATGGGTCACAGCGCACGACCTCCTTGGCCGCAACCGGCCCTAGCTTCCCGGATAGCGCTCGCCGTTGAGCGGATAGCGGATAGCGCTCACCATCCAGGCGATCCGGGCGATCGTCGACGCTGCCGCCCGCGCCGAGGCAGTTCGGCGCACGCGTCGGCGTAGCGCTGGCCGACGGCGGGCAGGTCCGGCAGGCTCCTCCGGCGGTCCTCACTTGCGGACAGCCGCCGCCCGGGCTGCAATAGCAGGAGTGGACCTGCCACCCGGCACTTCGGAGGTGCGCGATGACGCCAGCGGAGATCGGTGCAGTGGGCAGGCTGGGCGGCCACGCCTTTGCCGGGCTGGTGTCCCGGATCGAGCAGGTGCACCTGGCTATCGCCGGCCGCGCCTTCACCCCGATCGGGCCAGCGAGCGCCCCGGCCCGGGTTATCCACGACTCTGTCACGCGAGGCGTCTACCTGGCGGTGCGGGGTGCCGGCGCAGCGGCAGGGGTGCTGGGCGGAGAGGCCGTGTCGCTTCTTGGTGCTGGCGGCCAGCCCTCCGGCCGTGAACCGGGAGGCAATCTGGCGCTCGCCGCACTGAACGCGGTAGCCGGTGATCAGCTCGGGCCCGACCTGGCGCCGCTGGCCATCCGCATGGCCGTGCGGGCTGACGGACGCGATGTTGACGTGACTGCACAGGAGCTGCCGGCCGTCTTCGGCCACCCAACGCCCAGGCTAGCGGTCTTCGTCCATGGGCTGGCCGAGACGGAGGGCTCGTGGCAACGGCGGGGCTCTGAATCCGAGCCCTACGGCCCGCGGCTGCAAGCGGAATTTGGTTATACGCCCGTGTACGTCCGTTACAACACCGGACGGCATGTGTCCGATAACGGCCACGACCTGGCCGGGCTGCTGGACGGCCTGATTGCGGCGTGGCCGGAGCAGGTGGACGAACTGCTGCTGGTGGGACACTCCATGGGCGGCCTGGTCATCCGCAGCGCGTGCCACTACGGGCGGCAAGAATCCGCCGCATGGGTGGACCGGGTCCGGCACGTGTTCTACCTCGGTTCTCCGCATCTGGGCGCCCCGCTTGCCCGGGCTGCGGGATTCGCGGGCTGGGCATTCGGCAAGGCGGCCGAAACGAGGCCGTTCGTGACCCTGGTCAACGGGTCGAGCCCGGGCATCAAGGATCTGCGCCACGGTTACGTACTCGCCGATGACTGGGCCGATTGTGACCAGGACAGCTGCGTGCGCGATCACCGGGGTGACACCCCACTGCTGGCCGGGGCGAACCACTACACGATCAGCGCCACAGTCACCGCCGATCCCGGTCACCCGCTCGGCGCGGTAGCCGGCGACCTGCTCGTCCAGCCGGCCAGTGCGCACGGCAGGCGCGGCGCTCACCAGCACATCCCTTTCCCGGTGGGCTCGCGCCACGGGCTCGGCGGAATGCATCACTTCGATCTGCTCAACCACCCCGCCGTGTGGGCAGTGATCCGCGACCTTCTCGATAACACTGCGCACTAGCCATCGCCTCGTTCGGCGCCACGAAGTACTACGAGCTGATCTTCGAACGGGAGAGAGCACGACCGGGTGGGCCGAAGGTCCCGAGCTCGCCCGCTGCGGCGATGCTCAGGCGGCGGACACGCCCGGCCAGCGGTCAGCCCAGGGCTGCGCCGCTTCGAGCTGCGCCGCCACGCGGATCAGCACGTCCTCCCGGCCGTACGCGGCGACGATTTGCACACCGACCGGCAGCCCGTCCGGCGTCCAGTGCAGCGGCAGCGAGATCGCCGGCTGACCGCTGATGTTGAACGGTGCGGTCCACTGCGCGAAGGGTGTCGACCGGAACAGCCCGGCCAGCGGGTTGTCGGGCTGCGGGACGAACTGGCCGAGTGCCGGCGCCGCCTCGCCACAGGTCGGCGTCAGCAGCAGGTCGAAGCCCGATTCCCACCAGGCGGCCATCTGCCGGCTCGCCGACTGCAGCCATTCCCGGCTCGTCAGCAGCGCGGCGCCGGAGACCGCCCGCCCGAACTCGGTGAGCGCCCACGAGGTCGGTTCGAATTCGCTCTCCTCGGGCTGGCGGCCCACCTTGAGTGCCCAGTGGTCGACCGTCCACGCCTGGCCGGCCGCCCATGTCGTGACGAAGTGCTCGGTGATCCGCGGGTCATCGAGCACCTCGGGATGGGACGTCTCGATCGCGTGCCCGAGCGACTCGAGCAGCCGCGCGGCCGCGGATGCCGCCAGGACGGTCTCACGTTCGGGGGGCGGGTTGGTGCCGGGCGACGACGTCATCAGCCCGATCCGCAGCCGGCCCGGTTCGGCGCCGACCTCGTCGGCGTAGGGACGGGCCGGCGCCGGTGCGCCGAACGCCTCGCCGGGCCACGGGCCGGCGACCG
>DPMS01000181.1 GCA_003541285.1 Actinomycetota bacterium | reverse complement strand
GCGGTGGATCGAGGCTTAGCTGAGACGGGACAATCACGCCAGCATGCCCCAACCCCAATCGCGGGGGAGCTCGTTAGCGTCACCACCGTTGCCACCAAGACGACGTTCCCACCGTGCCCCCGGCCCAGCAGGACCCTCATCGCCTATAAGGATCGAGGCACCACGACAATCATCCTCTATTGCCGCGCCCAGGCGGTTCCGGGGGCTCCGGTGGCGACCGGATGAAGGCGCAGTGTCTGGTCAGGCTGGAACTTCAGCGAACTGCGCACCTTCCGGCTGCTCATGATCCCAGAGTGCCGGATCTGCCGCCAGGATGCGGTCACGGCCACACTGGCCCGGCACATCGCCGCGCAACAGGAACTCAGGTGCAGGAGGAGCAACGGCTTGCCAGCGCTGAACGGTCCGAAGACCGTGAACGCTCGCTGCCGCTGAGCAGGAGAACCTGTCCGTCAGGCGTGGAATTGGGGCGCGTATGGGGCGCAACGTCAGGACCGGGTCCACGTTGCCGCACGTCACAGGCCTGGCGCGTCGAGCCAGTCGGTGGTCCTGCGGGCTGCAGCGCCAGCTTGGCCGTCAGCGTCTCGCAGCTTAGGGGTCCGGGTGCGAGCGTGGTGGACAAATCGAGTTCCACCGCGCTCAGCAGCGCCTTGGATCCCCAGAAGGCCAGGCCCAGCTGCATGATCGCATCGGGCACCGGTTGCTTGTCATCGCCTTGCTCCTTGATGCCGTCCTGCCGGGCACCGCATAACGGTTGGGACGGGGGAGCTCTATTGCGCGGCTCCAGCTGGGAGTGTTCTCACGCTCGCGGGCTAGGTGATGCTAGCGCGCCGGGTTGAGGGGTGCCTGGCTTGGCCGGATGCCAGCCTGCCCGCCGCAGCCTGCGCACGCTGAGCAGTGTGAGCAGGCTGCGCGCCAGGAGGGGGAGAGTGAGCATCTGATTCCTGGCCTGCTGTTTCCGCGGGCGGCGGGCCGCCAGCACCATCTCGCTTGCGACACACGTGGGAGGTCACCGCGAGCCAGTGGCTGGCGCGCATCTGGGCACGGTAGTGCCCGCTCTTCCGCGCGTAGTTGATGGCATGCTCGAGCGCGTCTCCGGCCGCGCAGGGGCTAGTTGCTCTGGGAACAACGTGAGTTGTATTGTTCATAACATGCCGGCCAAGCAGTCATGCGGGCGCTCGCGCGGTGCGAGCACGGGGGCGGGGAGGGGAGCCGGGCATGAACGTGTACTGGTTCGAAGTCGGGGTGGCGGGCCCGGTTACCGGCGACGACGCCGAAACGCTGGCGGTGGGGCTGTCTGCCGCAGGGGGGATCGATGCGACGGTGCAGGCGGGGGAGCGGGGCGGGATAGTGATGTTCTCCCGGGAGGCAGACGACGCTGTGCAGGCGATCACGTCGGCGATCGCCGACGTGGAGGCGGCCGGGATGGCGGTGACCGGTGTCACCGAGGACCTGGTGGTGACCGAGGAGATCGCCCAGCGGGCGAAAGTGACCACGGCCTCAGTCCGGTACTGGATGAGCGGTGAGCGTGGCCCTGGCGGCTTCCCCGAGCCGGTGGTCAAGCGGCCGCGGGCCAGCCTGTACTCCTGGGCCAAGGTATCGGCTTGGCTGTCCGCGGCGAAACTGGGCGAGGTGGATCACCTGGCCGCCGAGACCGCCCGGGCATGCGCTCTGATCGACGCGGCCCTGACCGTCCGCCGCGGCCTGCGGGAACTGCCCAAGCATGACCGGCCCCTGGTCGCCCGCCTGGTCGCCTGACACGCCAGAGGCGATCCGCTGGCGACCGGCCACCCAATATCCGGGAAACTCCGCTGAGGCCGACCGCCCCGGCAGGCGAGCCATGCACGGTGCTGGCACGCCGGAGCGGTGAAGGCTCTGCGTAACACCGGCCCGGTCGGGCTAGCGGCGTGCGACAACTGGGAAGCCGTCGGCAGCGAAGGCCGCGGCGGCTCCTGAACGGGTCGCTGGTGTAACCCGGCAGGCGGCGCCGTCTGGCCCAGGGCCGAACGCAGCGGGTAGCGACCTTGCGTGCCGACCGCATAAATATGCGCTACTGCCGCCCTCTTGCAACGCGCGCACATGCCGCTGATTGATTGCGACCTTGAGCGCTCAGTCGTCGAACTGGAAGCCTGACGCTTCTGCCTCCCTGATGAGCCGGGCGATCTTCTCGGGGCTGTCGAGGTACCCCGCCGGCTCTTCGCGTAGTTGGCCCAGCACAGCACGGTCGCCGCGGGCGCAGAACATGCCAGCCTCACAATCAAGTTCTACCTGCGATAGCAGGCCCGCAGCGATGTACTGAGCGACCCCCTCCCAGAAGTAGCCGTTCGGTTCGTGCCCGGCGGCAATGACAGCAGCGTCGGCCGGCAGATCCCCGCACGCGAACGTTAGGGACGACGAGCCAGCGACGTCGATCAGGTTCATGTGCTCTGGCACGGCCCCAATCATGCCAGGTGCCTGTCGTACGTCGACGGCAGCTGATCTGGCCGTAGTGTTCGCCGCCTGGCAAGCCAACCGGACCGTCCTCATCTGCCGCCGCCCGGGCGTTCAGTCCTGGAGCACAGGCAGTGCGGGAGACCTATCCTGGGCTGGTGCTTGACCTGAGCAGCATCGATCTGGAAGAGATCGCCAACGCGCTGGCCGACCAGAACGACTACGAACACCACTGGCTGATCAACCCGGACACAGGAGAGATCGCGTTCTGGACGGCCGACACCGGCATCGACGGGCAGACGCCGGTCGACCTCGATGAGCTGGACCTGGTCGTCATCGACCCGCTGCCGTCCTGGGTCTGGTACCAGGACATGGCCGACTTCACCGACGGAATAACCGATGAGCGCGCCGGTCGCAGGCTGGCACGGGCGATCCAGGGCAAGGGAGCCTTCCGCCGGTTCAAAGACGAACTCCACGAGGAATACCCGGACCTGCTGCCAGCGTGGCACGCCTTCCGGGACACCCGGGCCAGGCGCCGGGCCGTGCAATGGCTCGCTGATAACTCGCTCATTGACGACAGCTCTGCGGACTGCTTCCTTTCCGGCCACCCAGATCCTGCCCTGCCCTGAGCCCTGCGATGCCGTGACCGGTGCACTGTCATGCCGCTGGTCGGTTTCCAGGCCTTGCCTTCTGCCTGGCCAGCGGCAATCAATCCGTCCGGCCGGAAGGGGAACATAGGGTCCGGGAACCCCGCCCAGCCGGGCGCGACAACTGGCCGATGTCTCACCGAATCGCCCGCTATGCCACTGATCAGCTGCTGGCGCGCGCCTCGTGCCCCGTGCTGGCTCGGCGCATCGCCGCGTAACGGCAGCTCAGGTGCGGCAGGAGCAACGGCCGACAGGCCGTGAGCGCTCGCTGACGCCGAGCAGGAAACCTTGTTTGTCAGGCAGTGGAATCGGGGCGCGCATGGGGCGCAGGGTCAGGAGCGGGTCCGCGTTGCCGCAGGTCACACGCCCGGCTCTCAATGGCCCGATATTGTCAAAGTGTTCGAATTTATGTCTTTGATCTGTGCCCCCGACACGATTCGAACGTGCGCACACGGCTCCGGAGTGCATTCCCCTGCGACGGCGTGACCTGGCCTTATGCCTTGAATGAGGTGGCGTTGGGGCGCGGGTGGGGCGCGGACGGCGTCGGAACCGGGCTTATGGTGGCGTGTTCCGGCAGTGGATGACAACCCGCGGGATCTGGCGGCCCTGACTGCGAGCGGACGGCGTTCGCTCGCTGCATGGCGGTGGCGATCGTCGCTGACCGGGGTGCACGCCAGCTCTCCCAGTGGCCCTGGCTGGCAAGCTTGGCTGGAAGCCATCGGTGGCTACCCAGAACCCGGCGTGCAACGCGGGCGCCTTCTGTTTCCGGTGGCCACGGCAGGCTGCCGCCTCGGCCGGGGCGGCCGCTGGGCGTTTCAGGCCCAGCAATCGGTGGAAGCTCCGGCACTCGGCGTGATATCGAGACCGCCCGTAATCCACGGTGGGCGTGGGTTCGGGATCGGCCGGGCTGCTGCAGTGTCTCGCTCCGCGCAGATCTGGACGGCCTGGGCCGGGTGCCGGGCTGTGGCCACATCCGGGCCGTGGTGGTGCGTGAGCCGACCAGCCAGGTGGTATGGTAACTGGTATGGCGACGAGAAAGGTGACGATCACCCTCGACGAGGCCCAGCTCGCCCGGATTCAGGCCCTTGTCGGGGCCGGGTCGGCCGCGAGCGTATCCGGGTTCGTCCAGCACGCTGTGACCGTCGCACTGGACGACGTCGCCGGGTGGGGAGCGATGCTCGCCGAGGCGCTGCGGGATACCGGCGGGCCGTTGTCCGGCGAGGAACGGGCCTGGGCCGACGGCGTCCTCGGCGTCACCACCCGGTCGGGCAGGCCGGCCGCCTGATGCCCGGCGTCACCATGGACGCGGGCGCGCTGATCGCCGTCGACCGCGGTGACCGCCGGGTCCTGGTCCTGCTTGCCCGCGCCCGCGAGACCGGCGCAGTCGTCACGGTCCCGGCCACTGCGCTGGCCCAGGCGATCCGCCGCCCCGAGCGCCAGGCCCGTCTCGCCCGCCTGATCCGCCAGCCTGGCACCGATGTCATCAGCCTCGACCGGGTCGACGCCACCAGCACTGGCCGTCTCCTGGCGGCTAGCGGAACCTCCGACATCGCCGACGCCCACGTTGTCATCTGCGCCCGCCGCGCCAGCCAGCCCGTCGTCACCTCCGACCCCGGCGACCTGCGTGCCCTCGATCCCGCCATCAGCATCATCACCATCTGAGCCCCCAGCCGCCCAGCCAGCCCTCGGACACGCGGCGTAACAAGCCGCCCCGCACGAGATCCGCCGTTATGGGAGGCCTTCAGGCGCATGAACTATACGTCCTGATCACTCATAACGCCGTTGTTCTGCGCGGCGGTTGGCTTACGCTGCTGATCTTCACTATCTTCTTCCGGCTCAGCTACAAATGGCGTTCCTTAGATGAGCCGGCGCCTGT
>DPMS01000730.1 GCA_003541285.1 Actinomycetota bacterium | reverse complement strand
GCGGTGACCAGGCCGGCCCCGGCCGCCCGCAGCACCTGGATGAGCAGCAGCCCGATCGGGCCACAGCCGGCCACAGCGGCGGCCGCGCCGAGCCTGACGTGGCCGAGATCGAGCGCGTGGATGGCGACGCCCAGCGGTTCGAGCACCGCGCCGTCGGCATCGGACAGGCTGTCCGGCAGCGGATGAAGCAGGTGTGAGGGCCACGTCATGAACTCCCGCATGGCGCCGTCCTGGCTGCCGTGCCCGGCGAAACGGATGCGGGTGCACAGGTTGCGGTAGCCGGCGCGGCAGGACCGGCAGGTGCCACACCAGATCGCGGGGTCGATCGCCACCCGTTCGCCGCGCCGTGGGCCGTCCTCGATCACCCCGGCCGCCTCATGACCGAGCACCAGTGGGTGGCTCAGCGTGGCGTCGCCGATCCCCGCCTCGCCCCACCAGTGCAGGTCCGAGCCGCAGATGCCGACCGCGCTCACCCGGACCAGGCTCATCCCCGGCCCTGGCTCCGGTACCGCCTCGTCAGCCAGCCGCAGGTCACCCACCGCGTGCAGGCGCGCTACCTTCACCGGGCAGCGCCTCCGGGCGGCCCGGCAGTGCCGGGCGGCCCGGCCGGGCCGGACGTCCCTGGCTGGGCCAGCCGTTCGGGGACGACCACCCGGTCGTAGAGGTCAGCGCTCACCCCTGAGGCCAGCGCGGCGTCCCTGAGCGTGAGGTCCTGCGCCATCGCGAGGTGGGCGATCTCCGCCGCCTTGTCATACCCGATCTCCGGGCTGAGCGCGGTCACCATCATCACCGAGCGCGCGACGTCGGCCGCCAGCCGGGCCTCGTTGAGCCGCGCGCCTTCCACCAGGAACTCGCGGAAGCAATCGCAGGCGCTGGACAGCAGCCTGGCCGAGTGCAGGAAGTTGCTGATCGCCACCGGGCGGAACGCGTTGAGCTCGAAGTTTCCTTCCGCGCCCGCTGCGGCGATCACGCTGTCGTTCCCCCTGACCTGCAGGCAGACCATCAGCATCGCCTCGGCCTGGGTGGGGTTGACCTTCCCCGGCATGATGGAGGAGCCGGGCTCGTTCGGCGGCAGGATCAGCTCCGCCAGGCCACTGCGGGGACCCGATCCCAGCCAGCGCATGTCGTTGGCGAACTTGAACAGGGCGACGCTGAGGTTCCGCAACGCTCCCGAGGCCCGGACCAGGCTGTCGAGCGACGCCTGGGCGGCGAACTTGTTAGGCGCGCCGACGAACTCGTGCCCGGTGAGCCGGGAGATCTCGGCCGCCACCTCATCGCCGAATCCCGGCGGCGCGTTCAGCCCGGTGCCGACAGCGGTGCCCCCGATTGCCAGCCGGCGCAGCCCGGGCAGGGCGCTGGCGAGGTCCTCCAGGGCGTCATCGAGCTGGCTGACGTAGCCCGACCATTCCTGGCCGACGGTGAGCGGGGTGGCATCCTGCAGGTGGGTACGGCCGATCTTGACGACCTGCGCCCACTCCTCGCTTTTGCGTGCCGCGGCCTCGCGGAGACGGCGCACGCTGGGCAGCAGGTGCTCGGCCAGCCCGCGGAGCGCGGCGATGTGCATCACCGCCGGGAACGTGTCGTTGGAGGACTGGCCGGAGTTGACGTCATCGTTCGGGTGGACAGGCCGCTTGCTGCCCAGTTCGCCGCCGGCGAGCTGGATGGCCCGGTTGGCGATCACCTCGTTGACGTTCATGTTCGACTGCGTGCCCGACCCCGTCTGCCAGACGTGCAACGGGAACTCGCTGTCCAGCGCGCCGGCGATCACCTCGCCTGCCACCCGCGAGATCAGGCCCGCCTTCCACCCGGGCAGCCGCCCGTGCCGGGCGTTCACGACCGCGCAGGCCTTCTTCACGTAGCCGTAGGCGTGGTAGACCGCTATCGGCATCAGGTCGTCCCCGATGCTGAAGTGGATCAGCGACCGCTGCGTCTGCGCGCCCCAGTAGTGGTCAGCCGGCACCTCGACCGGGCCCAGTGAGTCGGTCTCGGTCCGCGTGCCCGTGGCGGCGATCCCGACCGGGACCGGCCGCACCTGCGGAGCCTGCTCGCTGCCTTCCGCGTTCACGTCCATCCTTACCAGGTTAGGACAGCAGCACACCCTTCACCGGCTGGCTGCCGTCACCGAGCGCGGGGACGGGATGCGCACGGTGTGCCGCCTGCTCGAGCCGCAACGCCAGCGCAGGGCACATCTGGACTGCCTGCCGCCCAGCGTCCCGGTCCCGTCGACCAGGATCACGGTGGCGGACTTGCGCGCGGCAGCGGCGTCCACGACAGCCCGCAGCTTGCGGGCGAAGGGGAACGCCGCCCCGCCCCGGCCGGCAGGCCAGCGGCACGGAATTCAGGTGCGCGGCCAGCGCGGGCACACCGATCATGGGGGCATGACCTGGACGCTGACCGAGGACCTCGGCGAGTACCTCGACGCCGCCGGTGACTTCCTGCGCTCCCGGGCAGCGGAGAACACGGTCCTGCTGAACGCAGCGGAGATCGTCCGGATCCGGGGCAGCGCTGCCTTCGGCGACACCGCACCTATGTTCGGCTGGTGGCAGGAGCCCGGCCAGGCGATTACCGGAGCGTTCCTGCACACCCCGCCCTACGGCGTCGCGCTGACCGCGATGACTGTGGAGCCGGCGGTGGCCCTTGCCACCGCCCTCGCCACGCGCGGCCGCCGCCCCAGCGGGGTGACGGCGGTGCGCGGGGACCGCCCGGACNNTCCCGCCTGTACCGGCTGGGCGACTTGCTGCCGCCAGACCCGGCCCCGGGCGGCTGCGCCCGGGTGGCGGCAACCGCGGACCGGGGTCTGCTGGTCAGCTGGCTCAAAGCCTTCCACGACGAGGCGGGACCCGACGGGCCGCTAATGGCGGAGCGGACAGTCGCCGACCGGCTCAGCCATGGCGGGCTCACCGTGTGGGAGGCCGGCGGCCAGCCCGTCTCACTGGCCGGGCTGACCCGGCCCTCGGCCGGCCAGGTCCGGGTCGGCCCGGTCTACACGCCGCCCGGGTCGCGCGGGCAGGGGTTCGGCGGCGCGGTGACCGCCGCCGTCAGCCAGGCGGCGCTGGACGCGGGCGTCGCCGAGGTGCTGCTCTACACCGACCTGGCCAACCCCACCAGCAACGCCCTCTACCAGCGGCTCGGCTTTCAGCCGGTAAGCGACCGCATCCAGCTGGCCTTCAGCCCTGCTGCCCCATGACGGCGGCCGGGACATACTCCACCGTGACCGGCAGGTGGTCGGAGGCGCGCCTTGTCAGCTCGGTGTCGGTCACCCGGTGGGCGCGAAGCGCGGGGAGCACCTCGGGGGTGACCCGGATCGCGTCGATCCGGCGCCGCACCCCGCGGACGCCGTAGGGGTCGTCGGGATGGTGCCCGGCGGTCGGCTGCCAGGGCGAGCGCAGCGCGGCCGCCGCATCGTGCAGGCCACCCGCCCAGAGCACCTCGCCGGCGGTCCGGTCCACCCGGTGGCAGCGGCGTCCCAGCGCGTCGTAGTCCCACTCACACTGGTGGATCATGTCCTCGAACCAGGCCACCTGCGCGTAGGGATCGGCGGGCTCGTACAGGTGCCACGCCCCGGTCTGCTCGTCGAGCACCCGGTCGGCGCTCTCGCCATTCCAGTCCGCCCCTACCAGCGTTGGCACCCGGGTACCGGGGCGGGCGAGGCTGGCCACGAGCACTTCGTTCTGATCCGCTCTGATTTTCCTGCCAAACGGCGGTGCGTGGTAGGCCGCGTGCCGCACCACCGGCCCGCCGACGTCCAGCGAAACCCAGGCTAGCGCGTGCCCGAAGTCCTTGTTGCGGCCGCGGAAGGAACCCGGCACCGGCTCGATTCCGTCCCGCCACAGCAGCCCCACGTGGTAGCCGCGCGAGCCCAGGCCCAGCGCCGGGACGGCCTCACCCTGGCCGGATCCGGGTACCAGGCAGCGCAGGCCGGTGTCGTCGGCCAGCTTCCGCAGCCGCTGCTGGCCGGCCTCGATGCCGGGTGCCTTGATCTCCTGGACGGCGAGCACATCGGCGCGCAGCGCCCGGATCGCCTCGACCACCACCCGGTAGTGCCCGGACTGGCCGCCCGGATCGCCGGCGAACAGGTCCAGCATGTTGTACGTGCTGAACCGTATCGCCCGCGGTGAGTTCCCCCACAGTCTCACCTGCTGCCTCCGGTCAGTGGGCCGCCAGCTGCCCGGCGACGAGTTCAGCGATCTGGGCAGTGTTGAGTGCGGCGCCCTTACGCAGGTTGTCGCCACAGACGAACAGTTCGACCGCGCGTGGGTCATCGAGTGAGCGCCGGACCCGGCCCACCCAGGTCGGGTCGGTGCCCACCACGTCGGACGGGGTCGGGAACTCACCGCGCTCAGGCTCGTCGTTCAGCACCACGCCCGGCGCATCGCTGAGCGCCCGCTGTGCAGCTTTCCTGGTGACCTCGCGGGCGAACACCGCGTGCACGGCCACCGAGTGGGTGGTCACCACCGGGACCCGGACACAGGTGGCGTGCACCTTGAGCCGGGGCAGGCCGAGGATCTTGCGCGACTCGTTGCGGATCTTCAGTTCCTCCGAGGACCAGCCGTCGCCGGCGAGCGAGCCTGCCCACGGCACCACGTTGAGCACGAGCGGCGCGGGGAAGGGGCCGAAATCGCCGACCGCCGCCCGCAGGTCGCCGGCCCGCTGGCCCAGCACCCGCGATCCCGCGACCTTGTCCAGCTGCGCGTAGAGGGTGTCGATCCCGGCCTGGCCCGCGCCAGAAGCGGCCTGGTAGGAGGAGACCACCATCTCCCGCAGGCCGAACGCCTTGTGCAGCACGCCCATGGCGACGATCAGCGACAGGGTGGTGCAGTTCGGGTTGGCGATGATCCCCTTCGGGCGCCGGGCTGCCTCCCCCGGGTTGACCTCGGGAACCACCAGCGGGACGTCGGGGTCCATCCGGAACGCACCCGAATTGTCCACCACGACCGCACCGCGGGCGGCGGCGATCGGCGCCCACTGCGCCGACACCTCGTCGGGCACGTCGAACATGGCCACGTCGATGCCGTCGAACGCGTCCCGCGTCAGCGCCCGGACTTCGAGTTCCTGGCCGCGCACCCGCAGCCGCCTGCCCGCCGACCGGGCCGAGGCGATCAGAGCGATCTCCCCCCAGATGTCGTCACGGGTGGACAGCAGGTCGAGCATCACGGTGCCGACCGCTCCGGTCGCGCCGACGACGGCCAGCGACGGCCGGCGGGCGGCGCCGGCCGGCCGTGCGCTCACCGGCCCGTCCCGCCGTACACGACGGCCTCGACCTCGCTGGCCTCCAGGTCGAACGCCTTATGAGCGGCCGTCACCGCCGCATCCACCTCGTTCTCGTCCACCACCACCGAGATCCTGATCTCCGAAGTGGAGATCATCTCGATGTTCACCCCGGCTTCGGCGAGCGCGCTGAAGAAGGTCGCGCTCACCCCCGGGTGGGACCGCATGCCGGCACCGACCAGGGAGACCTTGCCGATCCGGTCGTCGTAAAGGAGCGAGTCGAATCCGATCTCGGCCTGCACGGCGCGCAGCGCGGCCATCGCCGCCTCCCCGTCCGCCCGCGGCAACGTGAACGAGATGTCGGTGAGCCCGGTGGTGGCCGCGGAGATGTTCTGCACGATCATGTCGATGTTGATCCCGGCGTCGGCGATGGCCCGGAAGATCTTCGCCGCCTCACCCACGATGTCGGGGACGCCCGCGACGGTGATCTTGGCCTCGCTGCGATCATGCGCCACCCCGGAGATGATCGGCTGTTCCATTCCGGGCTCCTCCTGTCCGCCTTGTTCGGCGTTGCTGACCCAGGTTCCGGTGCGCTGGCTGAAAGAAGACCTGACATGGATCGGCATCTCGTATCGCCGTGCGTACTCCACGCAGCGCAACTGGAGCACCTTGGCACCGCAGGCGGCCATCTCCATCATCTCTTCATAACTGATGTACGGGATGCGCCGCGCGGCCGGCACGATCCGCGGGTCGGCTGTGAACACGCCGTCCACGTCCGTGTAGATCTCGCAGACGCCGGCGTTCAGCGCGGCGGCCAGCGCTACCGCCGTGGTGTCAGACCCGCCCCGGCCCAGCGTCGTGATGTCCTTGCCATTCTGGGAGACTCCCTGGAAGCCGGCCACGATCGGGATGGAGCCGTCGGCCAGGGCGGTGGCGATCCGGCCGGGGGTCACATCGATGATCCGCGCCTTGCCGTGCGCATCATCGGTGATCACGCCCGCCTGGGAACCGGTGAACGAGCGCGCGTTCAGGCCCAGGTTGGCGATCGCCATGGCCAGCAGCGCCATCGAGATCCGCTCGCCCGCGGTCAGGAGCATGTCAAGCTCGCGGGCCGGCGGAAGGGGACTGACCTGCTTGGCGAGATCGTGCAATTCGTCAGTGGTGTCTCCCATCGCCGAG
>DPMS01000728.1 GCA_003541285.1 Actinomycetota bacterium | reverse complement strand
GCCCGTCGAGCAGCGCAAGCTTCTCATGCCCGACGACGTCTTCTGCCACCCTGGCGAACACGATCACCGCCAGGCCCAGGCTGGCCAGCCCGGTGGTGAAGGACACCGCTGACCCCCAGACGGCTCATGGGCACACCATCCGAGCCTCCCGCACCGTAAGCAACGGTCACCTCAACGATGACCGGGACGCAGCACGGGCAACCAGGGCCCAACGTCACAGCCCGCCCCGCTGCCCGGGCGCGTGACCTGCCAGCCGGGCAATGGGCGTGTAACACTGTCCCGCCCGCGCGCGTTTAGCCATTTGGCAGTGATCTGTCGCGCATGGAGCCCCGGCCCGGCCACCCCGGCCGCCGGGGCTCCGCGGCGGGCAGGGTACCCAGGCGGTGGATCAGGAACCGGCCCCGTGCCCTTCACCGGCAGCCTTGGCCGGCGCGGGCGTGCCCGGCGTGGGCCTGGCCGTCAACGGGAGGATCTGCCCGGGTGGGCGTGGCTGTGCACCTGGCCGGCGGCCGGTACGGCAAGCTGGACGGCCTCGTCGATGTGGCGGGTGAGGTGGCCGGCGTCGGCGAGCACGAGCCCGGGGTCGAGGTGGGCTTCGATGTCGAGGAGGAGAGTCCGCCCGGTCCAGCGCCCCCGGGCGATGGCCGCGTGGACGCCGTCGACGGCAGTGGCGGCGTGTTCGGCGGCCGCGAGGTGCTCGGGTTCGACGCCGTCCATCAGGTGGTGGACGATCTCGCTCGTGACCTCATAGCCGACGTGGCAGATGAACAGCGTGATGGCGAATCCGGCGACGGGGTCGCCCCAGGGCAGGCCGGCGGCGACGAGGGCGAGACCGGTCAGGGCGCCGAGGGAGGCGATCGCGTCCAGCCAGGAGTGGCGCGCGTCGGCTAGCAGGGTGAGGGAGCTGATGCGCCGGCCGATACGCCGTTTGTAGGCGGAGACGGCCTGGTTGCCGATCATGCCGAGGACGGCGGCGGCCATGCCCAGGCCGATGCTGGTGGTCGGGGTGTGGTGGACGAGCTTTTCGAAGCTCTGGTATCCGGCGAAGGCGGCGCTGGCCCAGATGACCAGGGCGACCCCGAGCCCGGCGAGGTCTTCGGCGCGCTCGTACCCATAGGGGTAGGCACGGGTGGCTGCCTTTCTGGACACCCAGAACCCCAGGAACACCACCGCCGAGGTGGACACGTCGGACAGGTTGTGGATCGCGTCGCCCAGCAGTGCCACCGATCCAGTGACCAGGGCGATGGCTAGTTCGATCGCGCCGGTGAGCGCCAGCCCGGCGGCGGAGACGGCGACGGCACGGTTGGCGGCACGGCGGTGCCCGGTGTCATCGCGGCGCGCCGTGCCGGCGGAGGATGTGGCAGTCATGGCAGCCCGAGCATACAGGAACATGTGAAAGCCTATTCACGCGATTTTGGCTAGGATGCTGTTATGGGGCATGGGGCGCAGGGCCGGGTGACGCCACCGGCGCGCGTGGATGTGGAGACCGCCAAGACGGTCGCCGCGACGCTGCAGGCCCTGGCGGCCCCAAGCCGGCTGCTGATCCTTGGCCGTCTGCGGCATGGCGCCTGCAGCGTGGGCGAACTGGCGTCCGCTGTGGGGATGGAGCGCTCCGCCGTTTCCCACCAGCTGCGGGTCCTGCGGCACCTGGGCCTGGTCGATACCGAGCGCAACGGGCGGGCCGTCGTCTACGCCCTCTACGACAGCCATGTCGCGATGCTGCTGGATGAGGCTGTCTACCACACTGAGCACCTGCGCCTGGGTGTGCGCGACACTATCGCCAGCCCCGCGGCGGGCAAGTCGGCGGCACCGCTGTAGCACTCCGCCGCTCCGGGTGGGGTGGCTGACACCCGGCCGGGGTTAGGCGAGAGTTGTCGCGTGGAGAGTGCGACTCAGACGCTGCACCGGCTGACATCGCTGGCGTCGTCCGAGCTCGGCGTGACAACGACATCCTTTGACACCACCAGGAGGCCGGGCCATGCACCCATTTCGCGCAGCGATTGAAGCCGGGGATCTGCCGGGCGCCCTCGCGCTGCTCGCCGAGGATGTAGTTTTCCGCAGCCCGGTCGTATTCAAGCCCTACCAGGGCCGGGCCGCCGTCGCGCCGATCCTGGCGGGGGTCGCGCGCGTATTCGAGGACTTCCGCTACGTGCGCGAGATCGGCGCGGCCGGCGCGCGCGACCACGCACTCCTGTTCGAGGCGCGGGTTGGGAATCGCCACCTGGAGGGCTGCGACTTCCTGCACACCGCAGACGACGGCTTGATCGACGAGTTCGCTGTGATGGTCAGGCCGCTGTCGGCGGCTGCCGCCCTGGCCGAGGCGATGAAGGCGCAGCTTGCCGGCGGCTAGCCTGCGGGAGGAGGGGCCCCAGCGCAGAGAACAATGCCTTAACATTGACTTTGTTTTCGTGGCCGTCGTTGCATTCGTTGTTCCCTGGCGTGCCTACCGGCTTCAGGACTATACGCAGGACTCCAGCGACGAGCAGGAGTTCAACGATCTTATCGAAAAGCTTCAAGAGCAGCTCGCTAACCCGATGGCGCAGAGATTACGCTGGAGAACTCCCCGGCGGACAACGCTGCACTGATGGCAGCCCGGGGGCTCGCACTGGAGGCCAGAAAACGGGCCGTGAAGGCAGACCTCAAGCCTGACTGGTTTCAGGCCGTTGTACTTGCCACCGCGTTCAGCGAAGTGTGGGATCTCGCGCTTGCGAGCGAATAATGGGATGATGCGGTGGCAGGCGCAAAGACGCATCAATCCCGAATCCGGTGCCTGATGGCGCGCGCCCAGTTCTACTCATGCGTGGCCTAAACGATGATCATGAGCGAGCTCGTCGGGAATTCCAAGATATCGGTGCAATCAACGTAGCCCTCGGGCTACCAAGGCGGCCGGCTGGGCTGAAGTCAGCCGTCCCGCAGCCTGGCCACCAGGGCATCCGACTGCTCGATGGTGAGCGTCGGGCTGACGTTCGCCAATGGCAGGACACGGCTGCCGCCGGCCAGGAAGACCACCTGATCGGTCATGCAGGCACGCAGATCCGGATGCCGCTCGGCTATCGCGATCTGCTCCCGCGCCATCGCTTCATGCTTGGCGGCGAGGGCCGGCAGCACCTGATCGTTGAACGTACGCTGCACACGGCGGCCAATCGCCCGGCCGAAGAGCCCGGCGGCCGCGCTCAGGGCCGCACCAGCGAGATCATCTCCGAGCGAATCCCCGAATGAGGAGTCGCTACCGCTCGAGACGGTGGGACGGCCGCGGTTGCCGCCTTGCCAGCCGCCCGATAGCGGCCCGGACCGTGGACCGGGAGGTGGCCCGGACCGCGGTTGCTGCGCCCAGCCCGGCAGCGGCCCCTGCTGCGGTTCCGCGGCATACCCCTGCTGCTGCGGCGCCGCATACCCCTGCTGCTGGCCGCCCAGGCGGGCTCTGGCCAGCGCGGCGAGTTCCTCGATTGAATGAACGGCGGCGGCGCTGCCACATTGCGGGCATACCGCTCCTACCTGGCCATCGGTCATCGCTCTATTGTGTGCCCCCGGCTGGCCCGCTGGGAAGACATGGCAGGCTGCCGGCAGTGCAGACACCGGCCGGCCACCGGATTGGGCGGTGACAGGGCAGGCAAGCAGCGAAACGCCGCTGCCACCCGAAGCCGCTGCTTACCTGGCAGCCGTCAGGCCGAGATCAGCGCGCTGAACAGGCGCGCATAGCGGAGCAGGTGCACATCGCCCACGTAGTGCTTACGAATATGGGCCTGCGCGGCGCGCCCCATCCGGCTGGCCCGGTCCGGGTCGTCGAGTAGCTGGCGGACCGCCGCCCCGAAGGCGGCCAGGTCACGGGGGTCAGGCAGGAGGATGCCGGTGCCGTCGGCTATCTGGTCGATGATCCCGCCGATTGCCGACCCGACGACGGGCCGCCCTTTCCACATGCCCTCGGCCACGGTCAGCCCGAACCCCTCGGCCAGGCTCTTCTGGCAGATGACGGTGGCGTGCCGCTGCAGCGCGTTGACCATCGCGGCGTTTTCGTCGATGTCATCGAGCGGCAGGGTCACCAGCAGGACGCGGGCACGGACCGCGGTCAGCAGATCGCGCCATTGCAGCACGCAGTCCCCGAACACCGCGGCGCCCTCCGGGTCGTCGGTCACCCCGGCGGCCGCCGGGCCGACCAGCAGCAGGTATCCGCTGCCACCGGGTGCCACGTACTCGGCGAAGCCCCGCATGACCCCGGGCATGTCCTTGAGCCGGTCCCACCGGGAAACCTGAATCACCAGCGGGTCAGCGGGGCCAGGGCGGCCTTCGCCGGTGATCGCCGCCGGCCGGGTAACGGTGCCCAGCCCGCCTTCGCGCCGCACGAATGACGTCCGCCCGCCGGGCGCGACCCCGTCCAGCACGCCGATCCTGGCCAGGATGGCGAGCACGGTGTCGTCATCGAGTTCCTGGTTCTTCGGGGCGAAGGGGTCGATCGACGGCGGTATGACCGAGACCTTCTCGCCAGGCATCCACCGCGGCACGTACTCGCGGCGGGAGAAGACGTACCCGTCCGCGGAGGCCAGGTGAGGCCGCAGGAAGCCCCACCCTGCCCGGGTGGCGTCGTTCTCCCAGCCGACACCGATGTGGCTGCGCCACGCCACCCGCGCGCCAGCAGCCGCCAGCGGAGCGGTGAGCCCGGCGGTCTGCGGGTCGTGCAGCAGCACGAGGTCTCCCGGCCGTATCTGGTCGAGCAGTTCGGCCGCGCTGGCGGCGAGCGTCCGTGCGTAATGACCGGCGTCGGCCCCGCTGAGGGGGCCGCCGGCGGCGTCCCCGTGGATCTGGTTGTGCAGGCGTTTGGTGATCACGAAGAACCCGGGATCACCGGTGATCACACGCCACTGGACCGGGATATCGAGATCTTCGGCATACCCGACGAGCACCCGCAGCATCTCTGCGACGCCGCCACTGGTCGCGGTCGAACTGATGTTCCACACGGTACGTCCGGCCAGCCGCTGCCGGAACAGGTCGGCTGCTCTGATCAGCAGCGCGTGCCGCTTGCCGCCGATGACCGGCTCCATCTGGGCGAACGGGCGTGGCGCCACCTCCACCGGCTCCACCAGACTCACCACTGGCCCCCTCCCTGGCGATCCTGTGGGGTTAGCCTCCCCCCGGGCCCGACGGGGTGACTACAGTCTGTCAGATGCCGTTACGCCAGGTAGGCAAGGACCGCTGGCCGCGGCGATCCGGGATGGCGCCCGCCGGTCAGGTCAGGCGCCGCTCGGCGGCCCAGCGCGTCAGCTGGTGGCGGGTCGAGAGCTGGAGTTTGCGCAGCACCGAGGAGACGTGGCTCTCGACCGTCTTGCCGGAGATGAACAGCTCGCGCGCGATCTCCTTGTAGGTGTAGCCACGGGCGATCAGCCGCAGGACCTCGCGCTCGCGGGGTGTGAGCTGGTCGAGTTCAGGGTCGAAGGTCTGGCGGCCCGCACCGGCCGGGGCGAGCGCCGCGAAGGCGTCCAGGACGAACCCGGCCAGCCTGGGGGAGAAGACCGCGTCCCCAGCCGCGACCCGGCGTATCGCATCCACCAGTTCGGCACCGGAGATGGTCTTGGTCACGTAACCCCGCGCGCCGGCCCGGATGACGGCGATCACGTCCTCGGGAGCATCCGAGGCGGATAGGGCCAGGAAACGCACCTGCGGGTGAGCGGCCTTCGTCGCCGTGACCACGTCCTGCCCGCCCCCGCCAGGCAGGTGCACATCGAGCAGGACGACATCCGGGAGGCATTCGGCGATCCCGGTGATCGCGGGCGTGACGTCGTCGGCCTCGCCCACGACGTCGACCTGGTCGCCGAGTTCGGACCGGACCCCTGAGCGGAACAGGCCGTGATCGTCAACGATGAAGACCCGTGGCCGGCCGTCGTCCGGGGCGGGTGCGCCGGGTGTGGTCACGCTCCGCCCGCCTGGCGTCTCCCGGCAGCGCGGGGCATCGTCAGGGCCACCTCGGTGCCCTCGCCCGGAGCGCTGCGGACGGTCGCGGAACCCCCACGGCGGGCCATCCTGGCATGGATGGACTCGGCGAGCCCCTTCCGGTCGCTGGGCACTGCTTCGGGGTCGAACCCGCGGCCGCGGTCGCGTACAAACAGCACCACCTCGGCCGGCTCGACCTCGGCGAAGAGGGAGACAACCGGGGCGCCGGACCATTTCGCGGCGTTGACGGTCGCTTCGCGGGCCGCCGCGAGCAGCGCGTTGAGATCGTCGTCCAGGTCGCAGTCCCCGACGGTGACCGTCTCGACGGCTATCCCGTGCTGAGCCTCCACCTCCTGCTGGACGAGCCGCACACCGGCGGCCACGGTCATGCCCTGGCCATCCATCGAGCCGGGTGGCGGCCCGTCGAACAGCCAGGAGCGCAGTTCCCGCTCCTGTGCCCGGGCCAGCTGGATGACCTGCTGAGGCTGGTCCGCGCGGCGCTGGATCAGGGCAAGCGTCTGCAGAACCGAGTCGTGCACCCGGGCGGCCATGTCGGCCCGCTCCTCAGCGCGTACCCTGGCCTGCCGCTCGACCACCAGATCCCGGGCGATGCGCAGCCACCATGGGCCCAGCACCACCACGACGGCAGTGATCACGAGTGTGACCCCGGCCAGCGGGCGCAGCAAAGCGTGGGCCCCGCGCCCGGCCAGCAGGACACTCATGCCGGAGACCAGCAGCAGGGCCGTTGCCGTCACCCGCAGCAAGAAGCGTGCCCGCCCGCCGGCTTCGGCCAGGCCCAGCACCGGCTCGGCCAGATGCCGGATGGTCGCACGCTCGTCCGCGGGGGAGTTCCGCCAGATCAGCGTGATGCAGACCACGCTGATGACCAGTGGCCACGCCAGCGAGCTGAGCCAGCCGGCGCCGAGTATGTACGCGATGAGAAGCACCACAGCGGACAGCGACCCGAGGCCCGCCGCCTGCGTCATGCCCCGCCGGTCGGCCAGCGCCCTGTTCGCGATGCTGCCGTCCGTGCCGTCAGCGGGCAGCAGGAGCCAGGCCACCAGATAGGCCGCGACACCGAAGCCGCTGGGCAGGGCCACCACCAGCAACACGATCCGGATGACCGTGACGTCGATGCCCGTCCGTGCCGCCAGGCCGGCCGCGACCCCGGCGATCATGCGGCCTTCCTGCCTGCGCCGCAACGGCCCGCTGCCACGCGGCCCCTGCACCCACCGGCCGAGGCCGCGGCGCCAGCGATGCCGGCGGTCCGGCCGGCCCCGTTGTGGCCGGCCCTGTTGTGGCCGGCCCCGGCCGTGGTCAGGCCCCGGCCGCCACGGATCGCTTCGATCGGTGGCGAGGCCCGGCGGCGCGGAGCCGGTGGGTTCCTCCACGCGTCCATAATCGCGCCGCGGGCACGCGCAGCGCCATCCGGGAAGACCCTGATCTGGCTGGCCGGTCATCAGGGTCGAATGGGGATTCTTCCCGATGGCCCAGGCTGAGCGGGTGGCAGCACGCTGGTGCCATGAACACAACCACAGCAGAACCACAGGACCAGGCCAGGCCGCAGCCGCTGTGCCGTCCCACCCAGGACCGGATGCTGGGCGGGGTCGCCGCCGGCATCGCCCGCTACCTCCGTGTGGATGTGACGGTCGTGCGGATCGTCTTCACCGTGCTCGCCATCGTGGGTGGCGCGGGCGTGCCCATCTACCTCGCCGGCTGGCTGCTGATCCCGGAAGAGGGCTCCGAGCAGTCCATCGCGGGTCAGTTCATCCAGTCCCGGCACGCCCGGTCCCTGTGAAGGAGGCCGCACTCACATGTCTGCGCGCAGCCCCCGATGGGCACGTGGATCCGGTGCCCGCCACGATTCCGTCAACCCCCAGCTGAGGGTCTCCGACGCCGAGCGGGCCAACGTAGCTGACCGTCTGTCCAGGCATTACGGTGACGGGCGGCTCGACCGGGGAGAGTTCAACGAGCGCCTCGACCAGGCAATGAAAGCCAAAACCCAGTCCGACCTGACCGGGTTGTTCACCGACCTGCCAGACATCGAAGAACCCCAGGACGCAATCCGCCCGCAGAACGCGCCTCCGCCCAAGGCCAGCCACCGCCCCCGTCACCGGGTCATCGGCCTGGCTCTCATCATCGTGATCGCCGTCATCATCGGGCACGCTCTGACCCTGCCGTTCTTCCCCGGTTTCTCCTTCTTCTGGCACTCGCTGGGCGACTCATTGCTCCTCTGGCTGCTGATCGGGCTCCTGATCTTCCTCTGGGTACGCCATGGGCCGGGGCGCCGTCGCTAGCCGCCCCAGCCAGCGGACGGGTCCTGCCTGCCCGGGCTGACCAGTTCGCCCCCTGGCCGGCTCCGGCCCCGTCCCCCCGGCCGGTCTTAGAATTCGTGTTCGCATAATGGGTTGCTATGAGGGGTGATGCTGAGCCTGTCCTGCGGGCAGCCGATGGCCGGACCGGCCGGTCGCGGGTGCCCCGCGCGTCCAGGGCACATGTGCTGTTCAGCGATGGCAGCTGGCGCACCTGCCGGGTGATCGGGTGGGCGGAGACCTCAGGACATGGCTGGCTCGTCCAGCTCCGCTGGCCCGATGGCCGGTCCGACTGGCGGGGCNNCGCCCGCCGGCGTAAGGCCCGGCGGGGTCAGGGGACGGTCACGGGCTGGATCACGACCGGGCCGAGGGTGGGGTCGAGTTCGGTGGCCTGGGAGACTCCCGGCGGGGTGATGACGTCGACGGCTTTCGGCACGGTGGCCGGGCCGGCCGAGCAGACCGGCGCGGTCCCGCCCGGTGCGCACACCCCGAACGTGAAGGAACCCGCCGTCTTGGTGAAGCCGCGCGCCTGGTCGGGGCTGAAGCCGTCCTGGCCAGTCAGCGCCACGCTGAATCCCCACCCGGAGGCCGGCGTGCCGAACTGGGCCTCGGGCAGGGCAATCGTTATGGTGCGATCGCTCTGGGAGGCCAGCACGAACGGGGCTCCCACCGTGTTCCCGGAGGCATCCACCCACGCGGGGGCGGCGAAGCCCTGCACCTCGATCCGCTGGCTCCAGGCGCCTGACGCCGAGATCGTGTAGTTGCGGGACACGAACGCGGCCGCGGTGGAGGTGGCCGGCATACCCGGGACGTGCACGTACACGTCCAGCAACTGCGCGCCGTCGGTCACCCCGAATGTCGGGTCCAGGTTGGCCAGCGTGGCCCGCAGGTAGGTGTATGTCCCGTCGCTGAGCACCTGGAACCGGGTCAGGTCCAACGCCCCGGCGTGGAAGTTGGCGGCGGTCGGGTACTGATAGGTGCCGGGCCCGTTGTCGTCACCCGCCGGGTCGCTCACATCGGGCACCGTGCTGCCGCCGCCCTCGTTGGTGACGGTGACCTGGCCGTACCCGGTCTTCCGCCCGCCCGCCGCGGTGGCGGTCACGGTGATCACATTGCTGCCGAAGCCGACCGGCACCGTCGCCGAGAAGGACCCGTCCGCGCCCGCGGTCACGCTTGTCACCGCGGGCGGCGCCCCGGTGGTGACGTCGGCCGGCTCGATGGTCACCGACGCGCCCGGCGTGGTCGTCCCGGTCACGGTGGTGGAGGAGACGGCCAGCGTGGCGCCCTGCGCCGGGGTGGTGATGGTGACCGGCAGCGCGCCTGGCGGCCCGTGTGTGACATAACGCGCCGTCGTGATGGCCGGGGTGTCCACGTTGTGGCCGGTCCCCAGGGATGCGATCAGCCGCAGTTCCTGCGCCTGAGCCCAGGTCAGCGGGGACGCCGAGCCGGCCGCCTTGCCGTCGGTGAACCCGATGGACGCGGTGGCCGGGTCGCTGCAAGGCCGCGCATTATTACCAGAACGGCGCTCAGCGCGGTTCGCAGATGACCAGCGGGATATCCCGTCTGGTGCGGCGCTGGTAACCGGCGTAGCCCTTGTAGGCCGCCACCACCCGGGGCCACAACGCGGCCTTCTCCTCCGCCGACGCCGTCCGCGCCCGCATGGGCCGGCGCTGTCCTGCCATGGTCAGTTCGATCTCGGGCTGGGCCACCAGGTTGCGGTACCAGTCGGGGGCACGGTCATCTCCGCCCTTGGAGGCCACCAGCACGACCCGGTCGCCGTCGACGACGGGTGCGGTGAGCATGGTCGTGCGCGGCTGGCCCGACTTGCGTCCCACGGTGTGCAATTCGATGACGGGCAGCCCGAAAGCCGAGCCCCCCACCCGGCCGCCGGTCAGGTGGACGATGGTCCGGTGAACCTGGTTCAAGGCCTTGAAGCCGATGTCAATCACGGCCTGCTGCAAAGTCATGGCGCGACCCTACCGAGCCGGGCATATTCCCCTCAGCCGCGACCCGGCGCTCCTCGCAGTGTGTAACCAGGGCAAAACCTGGCGTGCCCGGCAGGCTGGTGGGAGAATCGCCGCCCATGGGCGCCCCCGAGCCTGAGGCGATGCGGAGCATTGCCGCCGAGTGCGTGACCCTGGTGGCGGAGGAGTCCGGCCGGCGCCTGGACTGGTCCATTGAGAGCCTCAGCGAACTGGACAGCGTGTGCGCGGGCCTGCTGGCAGCTGGGCCATTGCCGCCGCAGCGCCTTGACCTGTGGTGGAAACTGGTGGGCGCCTGCACAGGTGAGGTGGTCATCCGGGGCTACGGCGGGCAGTGGATCAGCCATCCCCAGGCGCCGGGGGCATTCGCGATCTCGGTCCTCGGGGTGACAGCGTTCCCGTTCGGCACCGCCCACCGGGTCCTTTCCGGGGAGCCGTTCAAGAGCCTGGCCTCATTAGGCCGCGCGCTGCCGCCGTCAGCGATCGCTCGCACCCAGGCTGAGCTGCGCGTTCTGCAGCGGTTCCCGGCCAGCGCTGGGGGCCTACCCGGTGAAGAGAACCCGGGCCGCCTCTCGCAGACTGGGCAGTGTGAATGCTGTGCCGCCGACTGCGCTGGACCCCCGGGTGCTGCTGGCCGCGTCACTGGCGTTCGCCCGGTCGGGACTGGTGCGGCCCTACCGTCCTGATCACCTGACGCGGATCGGGTGGGGCGTGCTGCGTTACGGGGCCGGCCCTGGGTTCGGGCCGCAGGCAGGCGCCATCTTCTGCCCGGCCAGGCCCGGGATCGTCGACAGTGACGGCACGGTTTCCTTCCGCCAGCTCGAAGAGCGGTGCGATGTGCTCGCCGCTGGGCTTGCGGCCGTCGTTTCGCCGGGGGACAGCATTGCGCTGCTCGCCCGGAATTCTGCCGGCTTCTATCAGACGATGGTCGCCGCCGCCCGGTGCGGCCTGGACGTTCTCTACCTGAACACAGGCTTCACTGCTGGCCAGATCGCCGAGACGGTCACCGGCCGGGGCGTGCGCGTGCTGGTGCATGACGCGGAGTTCGCGGGAAAGGTGCCGTCCGGGGTGAGGGGCATCCCGATGTCTGGTGATACGCCAGCCAGCATCGAGCGGATGGCCGCCGGGCCGCGGAGGTCCCGGGGCCCGGGGGGGCCGGGGCTCCGGCGCAGCCGGCACATCATGCTGACGTCGGGTACCACCGGCAGGCCGAAAGACGTCTCCCGGACGGGCGGGGACATTGCCTCGATCATCGCCCTGGTGTCCGGCCTGCCCAACCGGGCCCAGGAGACCTGGCTGGTCGCCGCACCCATGTTCCATAGCTGGGGATGGATGAACACGCTGCTGGCCATGCTGTTCAGCAGCACGATCGTCGTCGCAGAGCGGTTCGATCCGGAGCGGGTGCTTGCCCTGGCCGAGCGAGAGCACTGTCAGGTGCTGGTCGCGGTCCCGGCGATGCTGCGCCTGATCATGAGCCTTCCCCCCGGCGTCCGGCGCCGGTACGGCACCTCCGCCCTGCGTGCGGTCACGGTCAGCGGCTCATCGCTTCCGCCCGCGCTGGCGGAGGCGTTCATGGACGAGTTCGGCGACATTCTCTACAGCCTCTACGGCTCCACCGAGGCCGGGTACGCGGCCGTGGCCACTCCCGCCGACCTGCGGGCGGCGCCGGGGACCGCCGGCCGGCCGCTGCCACTGGTCGACGTGCGCGTGCTCGACGACCAGGGCCTGCCCTGCCAGCCAGGCACGCGAGGGATGATCTGGGTGAGCAGCCGCGACGCGGCGGCGGCCGGCCCGGCAGCCGGTGGCCCCTCCGGCACCCAGGTCACCGCGGCGGAACGATGGCGCGAAACCGCGGCCTGCACCGGCGACATCGGCTGGTTCGATGAGGCCGGGCGGCTGTTCATCGCCGGACGCTCCGACGACATGATCATCACGGGCGGCGAGAACGTCTACCCGGTCGAAGTTGAGGCCAGGCTCGAGCAGCATCCCAGCGTGCTGGAAGCGGCAGTGGCCGGCCGCGACGATCAGGTGTATGGCCAGATCCTGGTGGCTCACCTCACGCTCAGGGAGGGAAGCACCGCCACCGCCGATGCGCTGCGCGCCTGGTGCCGGAGCGGGCTGGCTCCTTTCCAGGTGCCCAGGCAGTTCATCATTCACGACCAGCTTCCCCATAACGCAGCGGGAAAGGTGGTCAAGCGCGCCCTGCCGGACGAGGACTGATCACGGGCTATGGGGCGCGGTCCCTGCCGCCCGACGAGGAGACGCTTATCAGCGATCTCACCGAGGACGAGGATCGCCTCTTCCTCGAGACCATCCTCGCCGCATGAGCCCTGATACCCGCGGCCCAGCTGTCATCGACACCGGGGTCACACCACCTGGGTGTGCGGCTGCGGCGGCCAGCACACCGCAGACATCCCCCGCCATGTGGAGGTTTCCGCGGGAGTCGTTGGCGACACCATCGAGCGCATGAAATGCCTGCCGGAGGGGTGGCTCCAGTGAAGACTTACCACGTGCGCGCTAACCGCGCCACATGGTGGCGGGGTCGGCGAGTCTGCGCCCTGGATCGCGTACAGCTCGAAGCAGGGGACCGCGACCGGCCAGTATTCGCCCATGATCCACGGATCCCCGTAGAGCTTTAGACGTACCTGATGCCGGTGCACGGCCACCCACTCGATCACTGCCGTGGCATGGGCCAGCGGCAGGGCACCCACGGCCAGCAGGCCCTCGGCGGCCATGGCCACCACTTCGCGCTCGGCGAGCACCGCATCAGCCCGCGCTTCGGGCAGGAGCCCCAGCATCACAAAGGCGTGAGCGACGGCCTGCATCCCGGCAACCGCGACGTGGACGGGCTGGGCCCCGGCGGGCATGCGCGGGCAGGTCCTCGGTAATGGACACCAGACAGCTTTCAAGTTCCGCCGAATCCCACATCGCGTCCCACCCTAACCGGCGCATGACGTCAGCCACCGGGCGATTCCCGTTCGGACAGCCGGATCATAGTGCGTGCCCTGATGGATACCCGCCGGTAAGAGATGCTCGCCGCAGGACTGTTCTGATACCAATACGGCATGCCGATCCGGTGGCTGACCATCTTTTTCGACTTTCCAGCCGAGGTCTTCGACCTGGGGGTGTCATTCTGGCGGGAGGTGACGGGCAGCCAGTTGTCGCCCTACCGGGGACCGGCAGGTGAATTCGCCACGCTCCTGCCCTCACACGGAGACGCCTACCTGCGAGTCCAGCGGGTACGCGAAGGAGAAGGTGGCTGCCATCTCGATCTGCATGTCGACGATGCCGGGCCGCTCGACGAGGCGGCCGCGCACGCCACGGCGCTTGGTGCGCGGGTACGGCACCGCGACGATGACCTCGTCATTCTCGGCAGCCCCGGTGGGTTCATTTTCTGCATCGTGCGCTGGAACGGGGAGGCGACGGTGCCCCGCCCGGTCCGGCTTGACCGCGGCGGGGCGAGCCGTGCCGATCAGCTGTGCCTGGACATCCCGCCGGGCGCATTCGAGGGTGAATGCGCCTTCTGGGCAGGCTTGACGGGCTGGCAGCTGAGACCGGGGGGCCCGCCGGAATTCGCCTACCTCGAGCGCCCCGATCCGATGCCAGCCCGGCTCCTGCTCCAGCGGCGCGAGCGGGCCGCCCCGCGGGACCGCGTGTCCGCCCACGTCGACTTCGCCTGCACGGACCGCACCCGGCTGGCCGAGCGCCACGTCGCAGCGGGCGCGCAGATCCTGGCGCGGTTTCCCTTCTGGGTGGTGATGGCCGACCCCGCGGGACGGCAGTACTGCCTGACCGCGCGCGATCCGGGAGCCGGGTAGCCGCGGATCGCGGGCCTACTGGTTCTCGCGGGCAGCGAGGGCGGCGGCCAGGGCCTCGCCGACGCTGGCTTCGGCAGTTGCCTTACCGATGCCCAGGCCGGTCAGCACACCGGTGCCATCTTCCAGTTCCAGCAGGGCGAGCAGGATGTGCTCGGTCCCGATGTAGTTGTGGCCCATCCGCAGGGCCTCCCGGAACGTGAGTTCCAGTGCCTTTTTCGCCTGCTGATCGAACGGGATCAGGGGTGACACCTGGCCCGCTGGTGGCGGCAGCGCCGCGGTGGCGCTCTGCCGGGCAGTTTCCAGTTCCACGCCTTGCGCGGCGATCGCCTTCGCGCCGAGCCCGTCCGGTTCGCTCAGCAGCCCGAGCACCAGATGTGCGGGGATGATCTGGTCGTTGCCCGCGGCATGGGCCTCGTTCTGCGCCGCCATCACCACGTTCCGCGCCCGCGGGGTGAACCGGCTGAATCCCTGGCTGGGGTCGAGGTCGGCTGGCTGGCCGGGGTCTTTCGGGACGAAACGCTTCTGGGCGGCCTGCTTGGTGACCCCCATGCTCCGGCCGATATCGGTCCACGACGCGCCCGACCGTCTTGCCTGGTCGACGAAGTGGCCGATCAGGTGGTCAGCGACGTCGCCGAGATGGTCAGCGGCGATGACCGCGTCGGAGAGCTGTTCGAGAACGTCGGAGTGCGTCTTCTTGATGGCCTCGATGAGGTCGTCGAGCCGGACCGGGTTCGTCATGCGGACTGAATTCGTCATGCGTCAACCATAGGTTGACGATCTCCGGTCGTCAACTCTGGGTTGACGACGGAGCCGCCTGGAGCGTGTCAGCGGTAGTCGGGGTTGTCGTAGTCGAACCGGCAGCCGGCCTCCCACTCGGAACGCTGGTTGCCGTGTGCCGGGATACCGCCGGCGTCCTTGATCACGCGGGCCAGGTGAAGCAGGTTCCAGGTCATGAACGTCGTGTTGCGGTTGGTGAAGTCATTGTCCGGGCCGCCGGACCCGGGGTCGAGGTAGGAGGGCCCCGGGCCGGCCGGCCCGATCCAGCCCGCATCGGCCTGCGGAGTGATGGTGTAGCCGAGGTGCTGGAGGCTGTACAGGATGTTCATCGCGCAGTGCTTGATGCCGTCCTCGTTGCCGGTGATCAGGCAGCCCCCGACCCGGCCGTAGTAGGCGTACTGGCCGGACTCGTTGAGCAGATGGGAGCAGGCGTACAGGCGCTCGATCACCCGCTTCATCACCGGACTGTTGTCGCCAAGCCAGATCGGGCCGGCCAGCACCAGGCTGTCGGCGGCCAGCACCTGCTCGCTCCCGAGCTAAGGCCTAGTCGTAGTATCCGGCGGGGACTGATCGCTAACCATATCGCTCATAACTGGCAGATCCGCCAGGGGCCCTAATTATGGAAATAGCGATTGAGTGAAGAGCCGGTAAATCAATTCAGCTAGCGAGCCGGATACCCTCCGTAAGCTCGCCGGGCCTGTTTAACTGACTTTCAGGTAAGCCGTGGTGGTGGCGCATTAGCAAAGGGGGATCCTATGCGGAAGAAACTGCTTACGCCGGCTCTGCTGGCACCGGCCCTGCTCGGCGGAATCCTGGTGCCCGGTGCGGTCCGTGCCACCCCGGCAGCCGCACAGGCGACCGACAGCGTGCTCCTGGCGGCCGGCGATATCGGTAACTGCTCCAATAGCGCTGGTGCCACCGCCACAGCCAGCCTCATAGGGGCGCATAGCGGTATCGTCGCGCCGCTCGGCGACGCCGACGGGAGCGATATCAGCCTGGCGCAGTACCAGCAGTGTTACGGGCCCAGATGGGGCAAGTACCTGTCCCGCACCAGACCCGCCGCGGGCAACCGGGATCTTGAGGTGACCGGCCCGACCGGCTACTACGACTACTTCGGTGGCGCGGCCGGGCGGGCCGGCCTCGGCTACTACTCCTACACTCTCGGGACGTGGCACATCGTGGTGCTCAACTCCAGTTGCGGGCGGGTACCCGGCGGCTGCGATGCCACGTCGCCGCAGGGAAAGTGGCTGAGCGCGGACCTGGCTGCTCACCCTGATACCTGCACGCTGGCCTACTGGCACCGGCCGCTGTTCACCTCCGGTGCGGTGAACCCCGGCGCCCCCACAATGCGGCAACTGTTCCAGATCCTGTACGACCACCATACCGACATCGTTCTCAACGCGCACAACAAGCAGTACGAGCGGTTCGCCCCGCAGAATCCCCAGGGAGTGGCCGACCCGAACGGGATCCGCGAATTCGTGGTGGGCACCGGTGGCCTCGGGCACGACCCGTTCGACACGATCGCGGCCAACAGCGAGGTGCGCAACAACACCGCATTCGGCGTCCTCAAACTGAGCCTCGGCGCCGGCCAGTACAGCTGGCAGTTCCTGCCGGTGGCCGGGCAGAGCTTCACCGACTCCGGCACCGGCACCTGCCATTCCGCCCAGCCGCAGGGCGCGACGCTGTACGCGGCCGGGGACATCCCGACCTGCTCGAACGGGAAGCCGAACCCGAACGCGGCGGCGACCGCCGCGCTCATCGGGCCGACCGGGACCGTGGCCCCGCTCGGGGACCTGATCGCCGAGAACGGCGCGCCAGCCGACTTCGCCAACTGCTATGGCCCGGCCTGGGGCAAGTACAAGTCCCGCACCAGGCCGACCGTGGGCAACCACGAGGATACGGGTACGGTCGCCACGGCCTACTACAACTATTTCGGCGCCGCCGCGGGGCCGGCCGGCAAGGGCTACTACTCCTATGACCTGGGGACCTGGCACGTGGTGGTGCTCAACGCCAACTGCTCGGTGGTGCCCGGTGGCTGCGGGGCCGGCTCGCCGCAGGAGACGTGGCTGAAGGCGGATCTGGCCGCCCACCCCGCCACCTGCACCCTGGCCTACTGGCACCAGCCGCTGTTCACCTCCGGCGCGGTCCACCCCGGCGCCACCGACATGCGCCCGATGTGGCAGGACCTGTACAACGCCGGCGCGGAGATCGTCCTCAACGGGCACAGCCACCAGTACGAACGGTTCGCCCCGCAGACCCCGACCGGCGCCGCCGACCAGGCGCACGGGATCCGCGAGTTCGTCGTCGGCACCGGGGGCGTGTCCCACTACGCCTTCGGCACCATCGCGGCCAACAGCCAGGTCCGCAACAACACCACCTTCGGGGTGCTGAAGCTGACCCTGAACCCCGGCTCCTACAGCTGGAAGTTCCTCCCCGTCGCGGGCAAGACCTTCACCGACTCCGGCACCGGCACCTGCCACTGACCCGCGCGCCGCTGCGCGGCCGTCCGGGGTAGCCGGCCGTCACCGCCACAGGGTGCGGATCTGGGTGGTGCGGCCGGGCCCCGGGCCGGGGGCTCAGCCCGCGTCGAGCGGCGCCAGCAGGGCCCGCAGCAGACCGGCCAGGGTGCGGCGCTGCGTATCGCTGAGGTTCTCCAGCAGGGCCCATTCGCTGGTGAGCAGGTCGGCGAGCGCGGCGTCCACCGTGGACTGGCCCGCCGCGGTGAGGGTGACCAGCACACCCCGCTTGTCCTGCGGGTCGGGCTGCCGGTGGACGAGCCCGGCCTCGGCCAGCCGGTCGATCCGGTTGGTCATCGTGCCCGAGGTGACCAGGGTGGCGCGCAGCAGCGCGCCCGGGCTCAGCTGGTAGGGCGGCCCCTGGCGGCGCAGCGCTGCCAGCACGTCGAACTCCCACGGTTCCAGGCCACGGCTGGCGAACGCGGCCCGGCGGGCGCGGTCCAGATGCCTGCCGAGCCGGGACACCCGGCTCAGCACCTCCAGTGGCGCCACGTCGAGGTCGGGCCGCTCCGCCCGCCAGGCGGCGACCAGATCATCCACCTCGTCGCACAGGGCCCCGGCGGCCGCCGGCTGGCCGTCAGCGGCCTCCCGCGCCACCGATGCCCGGGCCCGGGCATCCGGCGCGCCCCCTGACTGCTCCATGCGCGCAGCATATCTCTCGATGTCGAGAATCAGCTGGCCCGGCGCGGGCGCCCGATGATATCTTGACATCAAGAGATTGGAGCTGCGCATGTGGGATCCGGGTCAGTACCAGCGGTTCGCCGGCGAGCGCGGACGGCCGTTCTTCGACCTGCTCGCCCGGGTGCGGGCCGCGGATCCCGGCTACGTCGTCGATCTTGGGTGCGGGCCGGGGAACCTGACCGTTACGCTGGCCGACCGCTGGCCCGGTGCCGAGGTTGTCGGGGTGGACAACTCGCCGGAGATGATCGGCGCTGCGCGGCAACTCGGCGGTGAGCGGCCCCGGCTCAGCTTCGCGGCCGGTGATCTCCGGGAGTGGCGCCCGGGGCGGCCGGTGGATGTGCTGGTCTGCAATGCGGTCCTGCAGTGGGTCCCCGGTCACCTGGACCTGGTGCGGCACTGGCCGCAGCACCTGTCGGCCGGTGGATGGCTGGCGATCCAGCTGCCCGGTAACCACGGCCAGCCGAGCCACGCGATCCTGCTCGATCTCGTGCGGTCGCCGCGCTGGCGGCCGCTGCTCCCCGGTGTTCAGCTGAACCGCCAGGCCCACGATCCGGCCGAATACCTTGACCTGTTCGCCCGGGCGGGCTGCGAGGTCGACGCCTGGGAGACCACCTACCTGCACGTGCTGCCGGGCGCCAGCCCGGTCGCGGAGTGGTACCGGGGGACCGGGCTGCGCCCCGTCCTGGCCGCACTCGACCCCGGCCAGGCAGAGGAGTTCGTGGCCGACTACGGGGCCCGGGCACGTGAGGCGTACCCGCCAGCGCCGTACGGGACGGTGCTGCCGTTCCGCCGGGTGTTCGTCGTGGCCCGGCGCACCGGCTCCTGACGGCCGGCTGGTGGCCCGGTAGCCCAGGGCCGGCCGGCGCCAGCCTCGCGGGAGCCTACGCCTTGGCGGGGTTCGGCGGGTTCCTGGCCGCCTGGGCGGAGATGCTCGGTGTCTGCTCCAGCTGCGACAGGCCGTTCCAGGCCAGGTTGATGAGGTGGGCAGCCACCACTTCGACCTTGGGCTTGCGGACGTCGAGCCACCACTGGCCGGTCACCGCGACCATCCCCACCAGCATCTGCGCGTACATCGGGGCCAGTTTCGGGTCGTAGCCGCGGGCGCGGAAGAAATCACCCAGGATGTACTCCACCTGGCTGGCGATGTCGCTGATCAGGCTGCCGAACGTGCCCGCACCCGAGGCCGGGTGTGAGTCCCGGACCAGGATGCGGAACCCGTCGGCGTTGTCCTCGATGTAGCGCAGCAGGGCGACCGCGGCCGCCTCGAACTTCTCGCGGGTGTGGGCGCCACCCAGGATGGCCGTCGCGGTGGTCAGCAGCCGCTCCACTTCGCGGTCCACGACCACCGCGTACAGGCCTTCCTTGCCGCCGAAGTGCTCGTACACCACCGGTTTGGAGACACCCGCCTGGGCGGCGATCTCCTCGATCGAGGTTCCCTCGAAGCCGCGTTCCGCGAAGAGCTTGCGGCCGATGTCGAGCAGTTGCTCCCGGCGCTCTTTGCCGGTCATTCGCTTGCGGTGGTTGCCGTTGGCCGGATTGGTCACTGGTCCATCATGGCGATTATGCGGCCATCCGGTCATCCGGCTTTACCGACCGGCGTTTGGTCATGGAGCCGAGCTGCCTGTTGCGGGCGGCGCCGGTCCGCCTGGGCGCCAGGCGTTCCTCATCGGGCCAGCGCACATCCCAGGCCCAGCCCAGCTTCTCCGCCCACCAGATGGCGCGGGCGCTGATATCGACCTGGCCCTTCAGCGCGCCGTGCCGGGCGCACGTCGGGTCGGAGTGGTGCAGGTTGTGCCAGGACTCGCCGAACGAGGGGATGGCCAGCCAGGCGACGTTGCGCGACTTGTCGCGCACCTCGAAGTCCTCGTTGCCGAAGGTGTGGCAGACCGAGTTGATGGACCAGGTCACGTGGTGCAGCAGGGCGACCCGCACCAGGCTGGCCCAGAAGAATGCGGTGAGCGCGCCGTAGATCGACATCGACCACAGGCCGCCGATGAGAGCCGGCCCGAGCAGCGAGACGGCGACCCAGAGCGGGAAGGTCCTGGAGACCCGGCGGATCGGGGGGTCGGCGAGCAGGTCCGGGCAGAACTTCTGCTGCGAGGTCCGGTTGGGGTTGAACATCCAGCCCATGTGTGCCCACATGAAGCCCTTGGTCAGCGCCTTCCAGTCGTTGCCGAACCGCCACGGCGAGTGCGGGTCGCCCTCCTTGTCGCTGTACTTGTGGTGGCGCCGGTGGTCGGCGACCCAGACCAGGAGCGGTCCCTCGATGGCGATGCTGCCAGCGATGGCGAGCGCGACCCGCAGCGGCTTGTTCGCCTTGAACGAGCTGTGCGTGAAGTGACGGTGGAAGCCCATGCTGATCCCCATGCCGGAGATCACGTAGAAGACGAGGCCGATCAGCACGTCGTGCCAGCCGAGGCCCCAGCCCCAGGCGACCGGGATGGCAGCGGCGACCGCGAGCAGGGGGACGATGACGAAGAGCGCGACCAGGAACCGGTCAAGCGGGCGGCTCGGCTCCGGGGCGATCTCTGGGAGTGGCGCCCGCCTGGCGACGGGGTCCGGGGGTGCGATGACTGTCTCGGGCGTTGCGGTCATCGTGGGTCCTCGTTCTGCTCTGGCGCCGTGGGCGGAGGTGGATACGCTTACGTCACCGTAACCTACCAGACCGTAGGTTGTGCAAGATCATGGGCAAGATTTCACCAAGAAGCACCGTGGTCTATACCCGGAGGATGCCCGGCGTCTCACTATCCGAGAACAACGCGGAGCGGCCTGGGACGCCTGTTACCGCGTGGGGCGAGCCCGGTAGCAGCGCAGCCACATCCCGCCCCGGTGCCGGCGGGCTCGTCCGGTTCGGGCCGCGGCCCGAACCGGGGCCTCCTGGCTGGCCGCTTGGGGCGGACGCTACCAGTCACGAAGGAAATTCATGATCCGGTTCCGTACCTCGGCTACCGTTTCGGGGCGCGCGCGGCCCAGCTGCCTGATCACCCGCTGCACCGAGATCGCGCGTACGGATTCGGATTGGACCCAGCTCGGCGTGCGCAGCCCGCAATCGGTGCCCACGGGGATATGGAACGGCAGCCCCCGCTGGCGGCTGGTGATCGCCGCCACGATGAGCTGCCCGTTGCGTAGCTCGTTATAGGAAGGGCCGGAAAGTACCAGCACGGGACGTCGGGCGCCTTGCTCATGACCCGCCACCGGGTCAAGGTCGGCGAGCAGCACGTCACCGGCCTGGTATGGCACCGTGCGCGCTTCCGGCAGCGTCGTTGTACTCGGGCCAGTCGGCCGTGGCTGCCGAGAGCCCGTCGCGGGCCGTGCCTGCCTCGAATGCATGCAGCTCGGATAGGTACTCGTGCCACGCCGCGGGATCCTCGCGCTGCATGCGGTCCATGACCTCGTTGGCACGGCGCATCTCGCGCTGGTACTGCTCATGCTCGGCGAGCCGGCCGAGCAGGTCACCGAGCGTGACGTGGTCCTCGTCAGCGAGGGCACGGAGCTTGTCGCGGACTGCGCTGTCCAGGCGGATCGTGGTGTCGCTCATACAATAAGCATATCAACATGTATGACTGGCCGCCCCTCGCCCTCACCCCACTGGCGCACCGGCGTCCACCGCGGACTGCCAGAGGATCGCCCGAGGTACCCGCGAGGACCATGGCAGCTCCATGGCAGGCTGATGACCGCTGGCATGCGGATTCGTCGTGCAAGGTGGAGTGGGCAATCGAGTCCTGCTACGCCTCGCGCGTGAACAGGTGCCATGCCCGATCCTTGACCTGCACTGGGCTGTGCTGGGCGCCGGCCTGGGGTCACCCGGTCCGGTCGTCGATCCGGGTCCAGGCGCCGGGCGGGTGGTCGTCCCGGTGCAGCCACAGCATCGGCTGGCGGCTCGCGAACCTGGCATCGAATCCGCGCTCCCAGGGCCAGCGGCCCTTCAGGTCGGGCCAGACGATCTGCAGGTAGGCCGGCCGGAGGTAGCCGTAGATGGTGTTGGACACGGCGAACAGGCTGGTCGCGCGCCAGCTCTCGTGCACGGCCCTGATCACGAACGGGCAGCGGGAGACATCGTCGATCTCGTCCCCGGGCGTGATCGTGCCACCCCCGGCGATCCGGCGCCCGAGCACGTTGATGATCGCCGCCATGTTGTAGAGCGACAGGCCGAAGATGCTGAACTCCGGGCCGCGGAACGTGTGCCAGATGCCGATGCTGTACGCCCACGACGGCCCCTGCCTGTCGCCGGGGACGCCCTGGACTGCCCAGCCGATCCGGCTGATGTGGCCGGTGATGGTGTGTAAATAGGCCTCGGGCCCGTGGCTCGAGGCCGCCGCCAGCTCGCACATCTGGCACCTGCACCGGGTCTCGCGTGCGTCCATGCCCCGCACGCTAGGGCGTGGGTACGACAGTTCCGGCGCCTGGACTCGAACCAGGACGATCCCAGGTCCAAGGCCTGGTGGGCTGCCAATTACCCTACGCCGGACGGCGCCCCATCAAACGATCAGCTGGAGGCGACGCCTCTACGATACAGAGCCGGGCGCGGACTCTGCTGTACTCACAGCGGTCGTCGGCCCGTTCGCGCTTGGAACTGCCTCTGCGGTGCGGTCGCCGCCTGCCGCCAGCACTTGCGGAATGTGGCCGGTCACCGTGCCGGCCATGCCTGATCGGGCCCGTGGCGCGGAGCGCTTCCCGCTTCGCTTCGCGGGCAGCGTGCTCGGCCTCCCAGTACCGGCGTACCCCTCCGAGGCGCGCTTGCGGCACTCTTCATAGCTGAGCCGCTCGTGGAGGGGGATGTCGCAAACCCAGCCCGAAACCGAACTCTTCGAGACGCCCAGCTCCGCAGCGATCCGGGCCAGGTCCAGGCCCTGTTCGCGTAACTCCCTGGCCCTGGCGCGCAGGTCGTCCTTGGCGCGGGGGCGGCGGGTCCACTCCGGCGGCGGCTCGCCTGCGAGCACGTCGTTCAGGGTGGCGTTGCTGGTGATGCCGAGAATCGCCTTGATTTCCCGGCGGGACCTGCCCGAGCGGCGTAACGCAATCGCCTGCTCCCGCAGGCTCCGGGCTATTGTGATCGAATTCATATTCGAACCCTATCGTGCCCTGCCGGCAAAACGTTTCCCTTGCTACACGGCGCGACCAGGGGCTGGGTGCGCGGACGGTGACGCTGCGCAAGGGTGGGGTAAGCTGCCGCTTCGCTGCTGGCCGGGCGGTATCCTGCCAGGGTCGGGCACGTGAATAGATTTTTCTGCGCAGGGCGACGTGCGCTGGCGCTACGGGGAGCGGGAGCCCGGTCAGCCGGGGATGTAGCAACCGAGGAGCACCGCCAACAGTGAGTGAGAGCCGTCCGGCCGCCGTGATCATCCTTGCCGCGGGCAAGGGCACGAGGATGAAGTCAGCTCTCCCGAAGGTGCTGCACACGATCTGCGGCCGGACCATGCTGGATCACGTGCTGGCCGCTGCCCGCGACCTGGACCCGGCAGAGCTCATCGTCGTGGTGGGCCACCGTGGCGACGAGGTCATGCAGCATCTGTCCGAGTACGCCCCCGACGCGAGGGTGGTCGTCCAGCAGCAACGGGGCGGGACCGGGCACGCGGTGCGCATAGTGGCCGAGGAGGTCAGCCTGGGGCATGGCACCGTGGTGGTGACCTACGGTGACGCCCCGGTGCTGCGCGGCGCGACGATGGCCACCCTCGTCCGCGAGCACAGTGCCCGGCACGCGGCCGCGACCGCGCTGACCACGGTGATGGATGACCCCACCGGGTACGGCCGGATCATCCGCGACGCCGACGGGGCCCTGGTGGAGATCATCGAGGAGGCCGACGCCGACCCGCACCAGCGGGCGATCAAGGAGGTCAACTCCGGCGTCTACGCGTTCGAGGCGGCCCTGCTCGCCGACGCCGTGAAGCGGGTGCCGACCAACAACGCCAAGGGCGAGGAATATCTCACCGACGTTGTCGCCATCTTGCGGGCCGAGGGCCACCACGTGGCCTCCATGCTGGAAAAGGATGCCAAAGAGGTCTTCGGGGTCAATGACCGCGCCCAGCTCGCGCAGGCGCGGCAGATCCTGAACACCAGGCTGCTCGAGCACTGGATGCGGGCCGGGGTGACGGTGGTGGACCCTGTCACGACCTCGATCGACGCGGATGTGGTCCTCGGGCCGGACGCGGAGATCGGGCCGGGCACCCAGCTGGAGGGCGCGACGGTGATCGGGGCGGGCGCACGGGTCGGCCCTGGGTGCCTCCTGCGCGACACCACCGTCGGCGAGGGCGCTGCGGTGACCCACGCGGTCTGCGAGTCGGCCGTCATCGGCGCGGGGGCGGTGGTGGGCCCCTTTACCCACCTGCCGCCAGGGACCAGGCTTGAACCGGGTGAGCGGATGACCGGCCCGGCCACCTGTGCCGGCGCCACCCCAACGAGCAAGGGAGCAGAACCAGCGTGACGGGCATCACCGCGAGCGGCGAGAAGAAACTCCTGCTCTTCTCCGGCCGGGCCCATCCGGGACTGACTGCTGAGATCGCCGAGTGCCTGGGCATCGAGCCGACTCCGACCAGGCTGTCCGACTTCGCGAACGGCGAGATCTTCGTGCGGTTCCTGGAGTCGGTCCGCGGCAGCGACGCGTTCGTGCTGCAAAGCCACACGGCGCCGATCAACCGCTGGATCATGGAACAACTGATCATGGTGGATGCGCTGAAAAGAGCCTCCGCCAAACGGATCACCGTGGTGATGCCGTTCTTCGGGTACGCCCGCCAGGACAAGAAGAGCCATGGCCGCGAGCCCATCTCCGCCCGGCTGATGGCCGACCTGTTCGCCACCGCTGGCGCGGACCGGCTGATGGCGGTCGACCTGCACACCGCGCAGATCCAGGGGTTCTTCGACGGCCCGGTGGACCACCTGTTCGCGCTGCCGATCCTGGCCGAGTACATCGAGGAGAAGCTGGACCTGTCGCGGGTCACCGTGGTCGCGCCCGACGCCGGCCGGGTCCGGGTCTGTGAGCGCTGGACCGACCGGCTCGCCTGCCCGCTGGCGATCATCCACAAGCGCCGTGACCCCGACGTCGCGCACAAGGTCACCGTGAACGAGGTGGTCGGTGAGGTGGCCGGGCGCACCTGCATCGTGGTGGACGACATGATCGACACCGGCTCGACCATCATCAAGGCGGCGGAGGCCCTGTTCGAGCAGGGCGCCGCGCAGGTGATCGTCACCGCCACGCACGGGGTGCTGTCCGGGGCGGCCGTGGACGAGCTGAAGAACTCGAAGGTGAGCGAGGTGATCGTCACCAACACGCTGCCGATCCCGGCCGAGAAGCGGTTCGACAAGCTCACCGTGCTCTCGATCGCCCCGCTGCTCGCCCGTGCCATCAACGAGGTGTTCAGCGACGGATCGGTGACCAGCCTGTTCGACGGCCGCAGCTGACCCGCCCGCGGGCAGGCAGGAGCAGGGCATGCCCTAGCGCGGCGGCCGGTGCCGGGCAGGGCCGTCCATGATGCACGATGGACAGGTCATGACGCTCACCGACCAGCTGCCGCCCGATGCCGATCCGGACGCTGTGTTCAGCGCTTTCACCGACTGGGCGGCGGGGCAGGGGCTCAGCCTGTACCCGCACCAGGAAGAGGCCCTGATCGAGATCGTGTCCGGGGGCAACGTCATCCTGTCCACCCCGACCGGGTCCGGGAAGAGCCTGGTCGCCGCCGGCGCCCACTTCTCCGCGCTGGCCGCCGGCCAGCGCACCTTCTACACCGCGCCGATCAAGGCGCTGGTGTCGGAGAAGTTCTTCGCCCTGTGCGGCACCTTCGGCCCGCAGCACGTCGGCATGATGACCGGCGACGCCAGCGTCAACGCCACCGCCCCGGTCATCTGCTGCACCGCGGAGGTGCTCGCGAACATCGCGCTGCGCGAGGGCGCGGCGGCCGACATCGGCCAGGTGGTGATGGACGAGTTCCACTTCTACGCCGACCCGGACCGGGGCTGGGCCTGGCAGGTGCCCCTGATCGAACTGCCGCAGGCGCAGTTCGTGCTGATGTCAGCGACGCTGGGGGACGTCAGCCGTTTTGAATCGGATCTTTCCCGGCGCACCGGCCGGACCACGGCCGTCGTCACATCGGCTGACCGGCCGGTGCCGCTGCTGTACTCCTTCATGCTCACCCCGCTGCACGAGACGCTGGAGGAACTGCTGGCCACCCGGCAGGCGCCGGTGTATGTGGTGCACTTCACCCAGGCGGCGGCGCTGGAGCAGGCGCAGGCGCTGATGAGCATCAACGTCTGCACCCGCGCCGAGAAGGACGCCATCGCCGGGGCGATCGGCAACTTCCGGTTCACGGCCGGCTTCGGCAAGACGCTGTCGCGGCTGGTCCGGCACGGTCTCGGCGTGCACCACGCCGGGATGCTGCCCCGGTACCGGCGGCTGGTGGAGACGCTGGCGCAGGCCGGCCTGCTCAAGGTCATCTGCGGCACCGACACCCTGGGGGTCGGCATCAACGTGCCGATCCGGACCGTGCTGTTCACCGCGCTGTCGAAGTATGACGGCAGGACCACCCGGCTGCTGCAGGCCCGCGAGTTCCACCAGATCGCCGGGCGGGCCGGCCGGACCGGCTTCGACACCACCGGCTACGTCGTCGTGCAGGCGCCCGAGCATGTGGTGGAGAACGAGAAGGCACTGGCCAAGGCCGGTGACGACCCGAAGAAGCGGCGCAAGGTGGTGCGCAAGAAGCCGCCGCCGGGCTTCGTCTCCTGGGGCAAGCCGACCTTCGAGCGCCTGGTCGCGGCGGAGCCCGAGCCGCTGAAGTCCAGTTTCGTGGTGAGCCACGCGATGGTGCTGAACGTGATCGCCCGGCCGGGCAACGCCTACGCCGCGATGAAGCACCTGCTCACCGGCAACCATGAGGACCGGGTGGCGCAGCGCCGGCACATCCACCGGGCCATCGCGATCTACCGTGCGCTGCTCGCCGCCGGCGTGGTGGAGCGCCTGGACGAGCCGGACGCCCACGGCCGCTGGGCCCGGCTCACGGTGGACCTGCAGGAGGATTTCGCGCTCAACCAGCCGCTGTCGCCGCTGGCCCTGGCCGCCATCGAACTGCTCGACGTGGCGTCGCCGTCCTACCCGCTGGACGTGGTGTCGGTGATCGAGTCCACCCTGGACTCCCCGCGGCCGGTGATCGCGGCCCAGGTGTTCAAGGCGCGCGGCGAGGCGGTCGCGCAGATGAAGGCCGACGGCGTCGGCTACGAGGAACGGCTCGAACTGCTCGACGACGTCGCCCACCCGCAGCCGCTGGCCGACCTGCTCGCCGCCGCCTACGACATCTACAAGCGCGGGCACCCCTGGGTCGCCGATCATGAACTGGCACCCAAGGCGGTGGCGCGGGACATGTACGAGCGGGCGATGACCTTCACCGAGTACATCGGTTTCTACGGGCTGGCCCGCTCGGAGGGGCTGGTGCTGCGCTACCTGGCCGACGCCTACCAGGCGCTGCGGCAGACCGTCCCGGAGGAGGCCAGGACCGAGGAACTCACCGACCTGACCGAATGGCTCGGTGAACTGGTGCGGCAGGTGGACTCCAGCCTGATCGACGAGTGGGAGCGGCTGCGCGACGGCGGCGCCGTCCTGCTCGGCGGGGATCAGGGGGACGGCACGCTGCCGCCGGCGGTGACCGGCAACAAGCGGGCGTTCCGCGTCCTTGTCCGCAACGCGCTGTTCCGCCGGGTCGAACTGGCGGCGCTGGGCCGCTACGACGACCTGGGTGCGCTGGATGCCGGCGCCGGCTGGGATGCCAGCGAGTGGGAGGCGGCGCTGGAGCCGTACTTCGCCGAGCACGGCGAACTCGGGACCGGACCGGACGCCCGGGGCCCGGCGCTGCTGATCATCGAGGAGTTCCCGGGCCGCTGGGAGGTCCGCCAGATCTTCGACGATCCGGCCGGCGACCACGACTGGGGTTTCTCGGCGGTGGTGGACCTGGCAGCTTCCGACGAGGCCGGCGAGGCCGTGGTGACCGTGACCGGGGTCGGCCAGCTGTAGTGCCTGGGACCCCTGGCGCCAGGTGCTGGCGGGCGGATCCCGGGAGTACCCGGCGCTCCCCTCCTGAGGCGCCGGGTACTGGCGGGCGATCGCCGGGCGGGCCAGGCTGCGCGAGGCATGCCCGGCGCCGATGCTCCGGGGGCGCCGGGCATGCCACGAGGTGACCGCTGCCTCCGTCCCCGCAATCAGCGGAGACTGCGGCCACCGGCTCCACGAGGACCTCATCACCGCTGCGCTGGGCCATTCGCGGGGCCGGCTGACTAGAATCGGGTGCGGCCAGAACGCGCCTTGTGGGTACAGCCCTGGTCCCGGGCTCACCGCGGACTGCGCCCCCGCAAAGGCGGTCCGCTGCTGGCCCGGTCCCGCCAGCCGGTCATTTCTGTTCGCTGCGGCTGAAAACGAGCATTTCATCCCATTCTTGCGCGACGATTAATCCGTGATTGATCCGTCAGACCGGGGGCTGCTGCGGATCCTCGGCCCGCTCGAAGCCTGGACCGGGCAGGAATGGACTCCGGTCAAGGCGGCCAAGTGGCGGGCGCTGCTCGCCAGCCTGCTGCTCGCCCCCGGCCGCCTGGCCTCCACCGACCAGATCATCGACGACCTGTGGGGCGACCGCCCGCCGGCCAGGGCCAGCAACCAGATCAGCGTGTACGTACACCACCTGCGCAGGCTCATCGGTGACACCAACGGAAAGATCCTGGTCACCCGGTCGCCCGGGTACCAGATCGTGCTCGGCCCGGGAGACCTGGACGCGGACAGGTTCGGGCGGCTGGCCGCCGATGGGCAGGCGGCGCTGGCAGCGGGTGATCACGAGGCCGCCGCCGGCCTGCTGTCGGCGGCGCTGGGCCTGTGGCGGGGCCGGGCGCTGGCGGACGTGCCGCCCACCCCGCTGGTGAGCGCGGAGGCGGACCGGCTGGAATGGTCGCGGATCCAGGCACTGGAGCTGCGGATCGAGGCTGACCTGCACTGCGGCCGGCACGCCGAGGTCGTGACCGAGCTTCGCCGGCTGCTTGCCGATCACCCGTTACGAGAGCGCCTGTGGGCCCTGCGCATGCAGGCGCTGGCCGGCGCGGGCCGCCAGGCCGAGGCGCTGGAGGTGTACGCGGATGCCAGCGAGGTGATCGCGGCCGAGCTTGGCGTTGACCCCGGGCCCGAACTCCAGCAGCTACACCAGGACATACTCAACGCGGATGCCGCCAGCGCGGTCGCTGGCAGGATGGGTGACGCGCCGGCGGAACTGCCGGGGCCGCCGCCTCCGGCGCCGGCCCAGCTCCCCGCTGACATCCCCGACTTCACCGGCCGCGCCGGCCAGGTGGACGAACTGTGCGGCCTGCTCTCGGCCGCCGGGGAGCAGGGCAGCCCGGGGGCGGTGCCCGTCGTGCTGGTGATGGGCTCGGGCGGCCTTGGCAAGACCACGCTCGCGGTACACGCGGCACACCTGCTGGCGCAGCGTTTCGGCGACGGCCAGCTGTACGCCAGTCTGCTCGGCGCCACCGAACCGGCCGATCCCGGTGAGATCCTGGC
>DPMS01000673.1 GCA_003541285.1 Actinomycetota bacterium | reverse complement strand
CGGCAACGGCGTGCGGGTGTTTGCCCGGTACCTCGCCGACCGCGGGCTGGCCGAGGGGCCAGCTTTCACCGTGGCGACCCGGGCCGGGTTCCGTCACGTCAGGCTGGAAGACGACGGCAGTGTCACGGTGGACATGGGTGGTGTCGCGGTTCTCGGGCCCGGCCGCACAGTGATCGGGGGCAAGGTCTGTGAGGGGGTGCGGATCTCGGTCGGCAACCCGCATCTGGCCTGCCTGGTGGATGCGCCCCTGGCCGGATTCGACCTGTCCGAGCCGCCCGGCCTTGACCCGGATCAGTTTCCCGACGGCGGGAACGTCGAACTGGTCAAGGTCAACGGGGCCGGGTCGGCGCAGATGCGCGTGCACGAGCGCGGTTCGGGCGAGACCAGGTCGTGCGGCACGGGGGCGGTCGCGGCCGCCGTCGCCGCCACCAGGGCCACCGGGACCGACCACGGCAGGTGGCAGATGGCCGTTCCCGGCGGGCAGCTCACTGTGGTCCTGGAAGCTGGGGGCAGCTGGCTGAGCGGCCCAGCTGTGATCGTCGCCGAAGGTGAACTGGACCCGGCCTGGCTGGCCGCCGCTGAGGCCGGCCACGGCTGACGGGCACTGCGCGGTCACGGGCCCGCCCGTAGCCGGGCAGGCCGCGGGCGGCCGTACCTGGCTACTGTGCCGACAGGGCCGTGACGGGCAGCCCGCGCATAGAGGCGTCGAGGACTTCGGCGATGTGCGCCATAGCGGGGACATCGCCGCCGTCAGCCGACAGGGCGGCGGCGATCTGCAGGCTGCAGCCAGGATTCGCGGCCACGACCAGCCGCGCGCCGGTTGCCCGGACCGCGGCCGCCTTCCGCTCACCGAGTTCGCGAGCCGCCGCCGGCTGCAGCAGGTTGTACACCCCGGCCGAGCCGCAGCACGTCCCGCCGTCGCCCACCTCGACGATCTCCAGGCCGGGGATGGCGCGGAGCAGGTCGCGCGGCTGCTGCCGGATCCGCTGGGCGTGCGCGAGGTGGCAGGCGTCGTGGTAGGCGGCGGTGACCGGCAGTTCGTGCCGGGCCGCCCGTAGCCCGCCACGGTGGTCGGACAACTCGATCAGGAACTCGCTGAAATCCCGGACCTTGCCGCTGAGCGCGGCGGCCCGGGCGGCCCAGTCGCCCGCCGCGTCGCGGTGCTGGCCGGTCTCCGCCAGTGCCTGCTGGCCGGTGTCGGCCTGCGCCTGGCCGGCGTGGCCATGCGGGCCCGCGAGCAGGGCGCCGTACTCCTTCATCGCCGAGCCGCACCCCGCCGAGTTGACCACGATCGCGTCCACCCCCGCGCGCTCGAACGCTGCGATGGTGCGCCGGGCGAACCCGGCCGCCTCCGATGCCCGGCCCGAGTGAAGCGACAGCGCTCCGCAGCAGCCCTGGTCGCCGGGAATGATGACATCGCAGCCCTCAGCCGCGAGCACCCGGGCGGTGGCAGCGTTGACCCCGGGGAAGAAGACCTGCTGCACGCAGCCGGTGAGCATGCCCACCACGGCGCGGCGCTCGCCCTGGGCGGGCACCCGGCCAGGCAGCCGGGTCGCGCGCGCTCCCGGCCGCGCACCTGACGGCCGCTCCGGGGCCAGCCGCAGCGCGGCCATGAGTTCGGGAGCCAGCCGCCCGGTCGCACGGCTGCCCCGGACCAGGCGGTCGAGCCCGGTCCACTGGGCGGCGCGCAGCGGGCCGGCCAGCGCCTTCAGCCGCCGGGGATAGGGGAAGGTCGCGAAGATGGCCGACCTCACCGCGCGCTCCCGGCGGGATCGCGCCGGGACGGGGCTCGGTCCGGCCGGCGGTTCCTCGGTCCAGGTCCGTGCCGCCTCGATGAGCCGGTCGTAGCGCACCCCGGACGGGCAGGCCGGGACGCAGGCCATACACCCGAGGCAGCGGTCGATGTGGTCGGTGAACGGCCCCTCCAGGCCGAGCGCCCCGTCGAGGATCTGGCTGACCAGGTGGATCCGGCCGCGCGGGGAGTCCATCTCCTCGCCCCACAGCTGGTAGGTCGGGCAGGCCGGCAGGCAGAAGCCGCAGTGCACGCACTGATTGATCCACTCCATCATCTGCGCACGGCGGGCATCGCCGACGCCGCCCTGTTGTTCGAGTGCTTCGAGCGGAACGTCCGGCTGCATCAGATCCCTCCCACGAATCGCGCGCGATTCAGAATGCCGCGCGGATCGAACTGCTGCTTGATGCGCGTCATCAGCGCGAGCGCGCTTCCGGCCTCGCCCCAGACGTCCACCTTTTGCCGCAGCTCCGCAGGTGCTTGCAGCAGGACCGCGCTGCCACCGGTGCGCGAAAGAAAAGCGCGCAGCTTGGCCAGGAATTCGATGACCCGCATCCCTTCGCCGGCCTCCGCGCAAAGCCAGGCGAGCCCGTGGGAGTACATCAGCAACCTCCAAGCGGAGCTGCCACCGAGCGAGCCGCGCACGAACTCCACGGTCGAAGCAAGCTGCGTCGGCAGCACGCTCAACTTAAAGATGCACGCAGAGCCCGCAGAGGACCATAGTTGCTCGCGCGCCTGCCATGGATCGCCTTCCGGCTCCGAGGCGCTCGCCTTGCCCGCCAACTTGCACACGCTCTCCACCTGCGCGGCGATGCCCGCGGCGATGCCGTCGATCCTTATATCGACATTGATCGATCCATCCGCTCCGGTTCGCATCTGCAAGCCGGTGGGCACCACCTGCGAATCGGCGACGGCGAGGATGAAATCATTGGCCGCCTTCGAATCCACGAACGCGAAGCTCAGCGTGCGCGAGCTCTCCGGCAGCGGATGCAGCCGGAAGACGGCGCGGGTGATGACGCCGAGCGTGCCCAGCGCGCCGGTCATCAGCTTCGGCAGATCGTAGCCGGCGACGTTCTTCATCACC
>DPMS01000473.1 GCA_003541285.1 Actinomycetota bacterium | reverse complement strand
TGACATATCAGGGCGGCAACACTCCCGTGAGCTGGGTGACCGTCAAGCGGCGGGCTGAGCAAGCGCTCCGGCACGAACTCCGGCCAGTCTCGTCTCCTGGCTGGTGATAGCAGGTATCTGTGTCCTTTCCCGCCCCAGGTATGTCATGGTGGCGCTGACCCGCTCAGGCGCGTTCACGGTACTGGACCCGCCCTATCCCTCGGTGGCGAACTCCTGACGGTCGCGGCCCCGGAACCACAGCGGCCCGGCCACCCGGCTTGAGGTGGCGGCGTGTCGTGCTGGCGCCGGCCGGGGGTGCTTGTTAGCTTCTGCCCGTCATATGTCTGGTTGGTTCCTGGGTGCTGGGGGGTGGCTGACGTGATGGGACGCACCCATGCGCTGTCTGGGCTTGTCGCGGGCGGGACGGTGGGGCACTTCGTGCTGCACCTGGGTCCCGCGCACCTGGCGGTGATGGCCGCCGTGACCGCGGGCGCTGCNNGAGGTCGTTCGGGTTCGTGACCAAGGGGTTCGCCTGGCTGGTCGAGCATGTGTCGGGGGGACACCGGCATGGCACCCACTCGCTCGCCGGGGTTGCCGCGTTCACCGGGGCGGCGTACGCGGCCGGCCATTACCGGCAGTTGCTGGCCGGGAAGATCGGGCTCGGGCTGATGCTGGTCCTGGTGCTGGCCTCGGGACTGCGGGCACTGAAGATCGGCGGCCATTTCGCTGATCTGCTGGCTATCGGGGGAGCGGCGGCCATGCTCTATTCCGGGTACGGCGTAAACGGGGTGCCGCTGGCGATCGCGGCCGGGACCGCGGCCCACCTGGCCGGGGACATGCTCACGAACGAGGGGATACCGATCGCCTGGCCCCTGTCCCGGTTCCATGTCCGGCTGCTGCCCGAGCCGCTGGCGTTCACCACCGGCACCCGGCCCGAACGATGGGTTGTCGCACCGGCGATGCTGGCGGCGCTGGTCTGGCTGGTGGCTGTGGTGGAGAAGATCATGCCGGGCGGCCGGATCACCCTGCACCACTGAGCGCCACTGGTACCAGAAATCCGGCTGGGACTACCAGCCAGGGAAAGGCTATGACATGGTTCCGGGGCCGGTTCTGCGACAATTACCGCGAACTGGCTCCCGGCGACGGGATCGCCGGCTTCCTCGGCGGGCTGGTGTGGGCGATCGCTACCTTCCTGGCCGTTCCGGTCGTGGTGGCCGGGGGCCTGGGCCCGTTCGCCGCAGTGAAGCGATCCGCCGAACTCATCCGCACCACCTGGGGCACTGGCTTGCGGGCCACCCTGCGTTTCGGTCTCATCCAGTTCCTGCTGATGCTGCCCATGCTGATAGCCGCCTTTATCGGCGTGTTCCTGCTCGTGTCGGGCTCCACTGCGGGCTTCGCGGCGGGGGTGGTGGTCGTCGGCGTGGCGGTGCTGGCCCTGTTCGCGCTGGGCGCGGTGTTCAGCGCCATCTCCAGTTATGCCCGGGCGATGATCTACCGGTACGCGACCGGCCAGCCGGTCCCCGGCATCCCGGCGCAGGCGTTCTCCGGCGTGTTCGTGCCCAGGCGATCACGCCGGTAGCCGCAGGGCGGCCTTCTCGCGGGCCGGCCGCCTTGCCGGGGCGGTACGCCGGCTGCGTACGCTAACCTGGCCGGCTGATCTGGAGAAAGGGAACAGATGCCTGCGTACGTGATCGCCGATGTCGACGTCCATGACCTGGAGGCGTACCGGGAGTATGCGGCGCTCGTCCCGGCCACGCTTGAACCGCACGGAGGGCGTTTCCTGGTCCGCGGTGGCAGCTGGGAGGCGCTGGAAGGTGACTGGCGCCCCCGGCGGGTGGTCGTGCTGGAGTTCCCCAGCGTCGAGCATGCCAGGAGCTGGTACGAGTCCGAAGCGTATGCCGCGGCGATGGCGATCCGCCAGCGCGCCTCGACGGGCAACCTGGTGCTGGTCGAAGGAACGGCTTAGCCGGCCCGCCGCGTTACCCGTCCTCGACGAGGATGCCCGGGCTGCCGGCGGGCAGCGGCGCCATCTCCACCAGCTGGCCCGCTGTCACGACCGCCCCGCGCAGTGAGCTGGGATCGAAGATGATGCCGGGTTCGGCGCCGCGCAGGTCCACCCTGTCCATGGTCGCGCGGCTGAAGTCGGTGCCGGTCAGCCTGGAGTCGGGGAAGGCGGTGCGGGTGAGGGCGGCGCAGGTGAAGTCCACGTCACGCAGCAGGCAGTTGCCGNNGTCATGCGCACATCACGCAGCCAGACATCGGTGAACCTGGCCCGCCGTAGCTGCCCGCCCTGACAGGACACATGCGTAAGGGCGGTCCTTCGGATATCACCGGTGGGGCACACGATGGTAACCGGCGGCGGTGCGCTGGCCGGCGGTCAGCTCGCGGCCAGGGGCAGTTCGGCCACAGAATGCCAGCTGCCAGGTGCTGCCTGGCCGGTCATCAGCCACGCCCGGCTGATACGCGCCCGGATGGGCAGCCGGTGCAGGACGTCGGCCTCCGCCGCCCGCAGCTCGGCAACGCCGCCGGCTGACCTGGCACCGACCGTGAGATGAGGAACGACATCGTCATACACGCCGCCGTAGGGCAGGTATGCGGGAAAGGCGGCCGACACGGCGTGCGTCAACGCCCGGAACGGCTGATCGGGGCTGGGTGCGAGCCAGACCACCTCCTCACCGAACCATGCGGTCGCATGGAACTCACAGTCGAAAGCCCTGACCGACGCCACCGCCTCCGCCAGGACACCGATCGTGGCAGCCGTGATCGCGGACGGTGCCACGAACGGGTAGAGGACCGTGACATGCGCGGGAACACCCAGCGTGGCGGCCTGGTCGAGCCGGGCACGGTGGTGGCCGACGATCTGCTCAGCCTCCGGCACCGGGATCAGGACAGCACTTTCCGACGTCAGGGGGGCGGGCGGCACCGGGTCCATACGCGTGTCAACACCCGGCAGCGCGGTAACCATTGCCCGCATCTGCCCGCATTTATGGCGCGGCTGCTGTCAGACCCCGACGGCCGCTCCGTCCGGTCGTCATGAGCGCAGCTACCCCGCGTGCTGCCATACCCGCACGTGGTCAACTCCCATCGTGGCGGGGACTTGCACGGGAATCCCGTACCGGTGGGTGGTCGCGTTGTTGAGGATCAGGTACATGGGGTCTGAGGTGACCCCGGACTTAACGGTCCCCACCGGGTGGCCATCGTACATAACGTCTATTTCGCCGTCTTGCGGCCAGTTCTGCCCGTCAGCCCAGAATGCGGGCCAGTTGATGATCCGCCCTCGCCCGGGCAGCCAGATACGGGCTTCCATGAATCCGTAGGTGAACTGGAATTTGCCGTTACTGTTTATCATGCCGCTGGCATAAGGGCGTACCTTCCCGCCGATTCTGGCTCCGGGACAAGGCTGAGGTGGAGGAACCCACCGGACACGCCAACCCTGGCCGGGTCATAACATTCCAGCTCACCCGGGTTCACCGGCGGGGTGATACCCGGGGCGAGCCATCCCTTGGACCATGGAGCCGTGTCGAGAGACCGCCCGCTGAACTCGTCATCGAACTTCAGATGCCACGGCCCCTGCGGGCTTCCGGACGGCCGGGGTTGTGACGCTGCAGTGGGCAGGCCCGGCTTTCCGGACGGCGAGTGCGAGACCGACACCTGGAACGCCGTCAGACTCGCAATGATCACCCCGGCTGCGATCACAGGATAGAAGCGCCGCACGCCACCTCACGGGGTTGCCGCGCAGCCGTCACTGGCGGAGCCTTTCCGTGTCGTGCGGAGCCACGGCTGACCTGCGCCGGTGCTCCTGGCTCAGGGTCTACCACCAGGTAGCCGGGGGCGTTTAGGCGGGGCAATGGCCCGGAATGGCCGGATTGGCCTGGCGGCTCGTCATCATAAATGGCCTATTCGCGCGTATTGATCCCGGTATGCAGGGAGCGTAGCGTTCGGGACGCATGCCGGCGCCGGTGGGCTCAGCAAGGCCCCGGCCTGCTGGGCCGCCCCACTCCGGAACGGAGGGGTGCGGCCAGTGACGACCCGCGACGGCGGTCCTGTCGTGCATCGGTGCGCGAGCCGCCGCCGCGGCTGGGATGCGCTCAGAACAGAGCGCACCAAAGCGGGAGGAGAAAAGGCACGTGAAATCCCGGTTGATTCTCGCCTTTGCCGCCGTTCTCGCGATCGCACTCGCGATTGCCCCAGCCACCTTGAGAACGCAGCACGCGAGTGCCGCCACCGGCATCTCGCTGTCCGGGCTCAATCCCATCCAGAAACGGCTCCTGTCCGGGTTCGCCTCGTTCGAGGCCGGTGTCGGGGTACCGGCGCACGCGGCGGCGGCCCGGGTGGGTGCCCGCATGTCCAGCACATCGGCCGGCCTGTGCCCGTACAACATCCGGTCCGATGTCCTGGTCAACCAGAACTGCCTGAACGTCGCCGACCCCGGCCTGCAGGGGCGCGCCCAGGCGCAGAACGAGACCACCGTCGCCCAGAACCCGTCCAATCCACGCCAGATCGTGGGGGCGTACAACGACTACCGGCGCGGTGACGGCAACTGCGGCGCCGCGTTCAGCCGCAACGGGGGAGCGAACTGGACCGACACCACGCTCCCCACAGGGTTCACCCGCGGGACCGCGTTCGGCGGGGTGGCGCGGGAGTACTGGCAGGGCGGCGGTGACCCCTCGGTGGCCTGGGACAGCAGAGGAAACGTCTATCTCGCATGCCAGCTGTTCCAGCGCGGGCCGGGAACGACCAACAACCCGGATCAGTCAAGCTCGGTCTACGTGTTCCGGTCCACCGGCGACGGCGGCGCATCCTGGGACTTCCCTGGCCGCCCGGCGATCGAGACCTCCACGACGACCGGCGCGCCGTTCAACGACAAGCCGTACATGACGATCGACAATCACACTTCAAGCCCGTTCCGTGACCGTATCTATGTCACCTGGACGATCTTCGCTGCCGACGGGACCGCCTACATCTGGGAGGTGAACTCCGACGACTACGGGCAGAGCTTCAGCGCGCCAGTCCTGGTGAGCACCACCAGTTCGCTGTGCGGCAACACCTTCGGCCTGCCGACGCCGCAGGGGACCTGCAACGAGAACCAGTTCTCCGACCCGTTCACCAGCCCGGACGGCACGCTGTACGTGGCCTATTCCAACTTCAACAACAGCGTCACCGGCAATGACAACCGCAACCAGGTGCTGCTCGTGCGCTCCACCGACGGCGGGCAGACGTTCAGCGCCCCGGTCAGGGCCATGGACTACTACGACCTGCCGGACTGCGCGACTTACCAGGGCGGGCAGGACACGTTCCGGGCGTGTGTGCCGGAGAAGGGCACGGCGCAGAACTCGGTGTTCCGGGCGGCCAACTACCCGTCCGGCGCGGTGAACCCGGCCAATCCCAAGCAGGTGGCGGTCACCATCGGCTCCTACATCAGCCGTGACTCGAACGAGTCCAACGGGTGCGCGCCGGCCGGTTTCAGTTCGGCCACCGGCATCAACACCTACACCGGCGTCAAGACCGCGGGGGCGTGCAGCAACAAGATCCTGCTCAGCGTGTCCAATGACGGTGGGGCCACGTTCACCGGGACCACCACCGATCCGCGGAACCTGCCCGTGGTCAACACGGCTCCGGGCCAGGCCCGCACCGACCAGTGGTTCCAGTGGGCTGGGTTCACCCCCAAGGGAACCCTCGCGGTCTCCTACTACGACCGGCAGTACGGGTCGGACGAGACCACCGGGAACATGGACGTGAGCGTCTCCACCGGGAGCGTGAAAGGCCCCTTCCGGGTAGCGAGGGCCACCTCGACATCCATGCCGCTGCCGACGCAGTTCCCCGACGCCCAGGGCAACAGCCTGTTCTTCGGGGACTACTCGGGGCTCAGCGCCCAGGCCGGGGCCCATCCGCTGTGGATGGACACCCGCACCCCGGACGCGTTCCTTTGCCCGGGAACCGGGGTCACCGGCGTTCCGCCGACGCTGTGCCAGGGCACCGAACCCAGCGGGATAGTCGCTAACGACCAGACCATCTACACCAACCAGCTGCCCGCATAACAGGCGGCAGCGCTGGCACGCGGCCGGGCCGGCCGGCCCGGCCGCGTGCTGCTGTCACCTGACCATGGGGAGGCAGATGAAGGTCGGGATCTTGTACAGCTGGCCCTGGCTTGCCCGTACGGCGCCCATGATCAGGAACACCAGTTCCGCGATGCCGAGCGCGAAGAACAACGGGAAGATCAGCAGGATGCCGATGCCGTGGGTGACGATCCCGATGGGGATGAGCAGAATGAAAATCGCTATTGAGTAGATCAGGGCGGTGATCCCCAGGTTAAGCGACTGGGCCGCATGGAACCTGACGTAGCGCGATTCGTTCATCTTCACCAGGTAGATCACCAGCGGCGCGATGATGCTCGCAACCAGGGCCAGCAGGTATGACAGCAGCGCCCACGTGTGATCGTCGGATGGCCCCCGCGGGCCGTAGCCCTGCGGGACGTCCTGCGGGACCCAGCCCGGCGGGCCGTAGCCCTGCGGGCCGGGAACTTGCGGGCCGGGAACTTGAGGGCCGTAGCCTGGCGGGCCAGCGTCCTGCGGACCGGAGCCTTGCGGGTATCCGGGGGGCGGGAAGTTCATGAGGACACGTTGCCTTCCTCGGCTACGGGCTGCCGGTAACGGTGGAATTCTGGGACAGAATGTCGTGCCCAGCAGGCTACGCGCAAGCACCGGGACGCCGCGGCGGGAGCCCTAGTTCAGGATGAGCCGCGAGGGACGCGACGGTGTGTGCCAGAGCCGGTTGCTGGCCAGGACGCCTGCGGTTTCGGTGATCATGTCTGCGCCGGTGCCGAGGTTGACGTCGTACTTGGGGAACGCTGAGGAGGCGATCTCGATGCGCAGGCGATGGCCGGCCGGCAACCGGACGCAGGTGTCCCACATCGGGATCTCCACCTCATAGGTTTCGCCCGGGGTGACTGGCCGCTCCCGGTCAAACCCGCCCCGGTAGCGCAGCCGCACCATCCCGTCGCAGAGCCGTTGCGCGAAGTCGCCCGGATGCACGTCTATGAGCTTGGCCATGATGTCGGTGTCGGCGGCTGAGGTGCCGACGTGCGCGATCAGCTTGACCGGCCCGATGATCTCAAGCGGCTGTGCCAGCGGGTCACTGGTGAAGACCAGCACATCGCCCCGGCTCTCAATGCCGTGATAGTCGTCCGGGCCGCCGATCTGGGCACTGCTTTCATCGGTGATGAACGGTACTGGCCGGCCAGGGTCATGCGTCCATTCATCGGGTGGCTGCTCGCCGGTGACGGGGGAGGGGACCAGCCGGCCGTCGCCGAACCGGCTGTTGGCGTGCCCGCTGCTGGACAAGTGAAAGACCGTGGAGCGGGCACCCTCGGGCGGCCAGGTCTGCTCGTCCCGCCACTCGCTGGCCCCCATGACGAAGATCCGCACCGGCGCGGGCGGCGGCTCCGGCTGGATGCCCTTGACATGCTCATCCAGGAAAGCCAGCACGTAGGCATCCAGGTCGATCAGCGCGTCTTGACCGAAGTCGACCTCACCGAGCACCCGCGTGGTGTTGACCGCGTGTCCCCACGGGCCCATCAGCAGCCGCTGGCCAGCCCGCCCAGCGGCGGCCATGGCAGCGAAGTTCGCCGGCGTGCCGATCTGCTCATCGTCATACCAGCCGGAGACATGCAGCACCGGCACGTCGATCTCACCGATGCGATGCTGGTAGCGAACCGGCTCCCACCATTCGTCCAGGGTGCGGTGCCGCAACTCCGCACGCCAGTTAGGCGAGACGAACCCGGCCGCCTCATCCATCGTCAGCAGTGGGCGGTGACGGTACACCGCCATCCAGTCGACGTCGTCCCGGAACTGTGGCACCCGGCCATCGACGAAACGGTGCCAGTTGATGTGCATCGGGGTGGGCAGCCCGGTCGGGATCTCCACGAACGGATCGCTGGGTGTCACCAGGCACACCATCGCCCGCAGCGCCGGAGGGTGCTCAAGCGCGGTCAGCCACTGGATACGGCCGCCATAGCTGGCCCCATACGTTGCCACGTCACCGGTGCACCAGTCCTGCGCGGCCACCCACGCGATCACCTCAGCCCCGTCCGGGCCATCGTTGCGGTACGGCTGGAAGGTGCCATCGGAGTCACCCCGGCCCCGGACGTCGGCGTAGACAGAGGCGTAGCCCGCGCTGGCGAAAACGGCAGCGCGCTTGGACTGCCGCTCACCCGTCTTTCCGTATGGCGTGCGCGTCACCACCGCCGGGGCGGGCAGCACCTTTGGCAGTGCCAGGTCAGCCGATAGCGTCAGGCCCGCACGC
>DPMS01000060.1 GCA_003541285.1 Actinomycetota bacterium | reverse complement strand
CTGGACACCTGGGACACCTACTTCAACGCGCCGACCACACACGGCACCATCTTCAGACGCGCGTTCGAGGAGAACCTGCTCGTCGAGGATCACTCGATCCACGTCGGCATCCGAGGACCGCTCTACGACCACAGTGACATCGACGACGACAAGCGGTTCGGCTTCCGGACCGTCCGCGCCAGCGACGTTGACGCCTTCGGCATCAGCGGAGTCATCGAGGCGATCACCGAGAGAGCAGACGACCTCCCGACGTACCTGTCGGTCGACATCGACGTGCTCGACCCCGCCTTTGCCCCGGGTACCGGCACCCCCGAAGCAGGCGGGCTGTCCAGCCGCGAGCTTCTCAAAATCCTGCGCGGTCTGACCCGGCTCAACGTCGTCGGCGCTGACGTGGTCGAGGTCGCCCCGGCCTACGACCACGGCGAAATCACCACCCTCGCAGCCGCAACCGTGATCTTCGACGTGATCACCCTCCTCAGCCGGCGCCGGTGACGCCATGGCAACCCCACCGAAGCCTGACCACCCAGCCCTTACCCGGCGCGGCCAGGGTGTGACCGCCGACGGCGAGTTCTACATGCCCACACGGGTGTTCTTCGGTCGCGGAGTCGCCGGCCAGGCGGGAACTCACATCGCCAACCTCGGGGCCCGGCGAGTGATGGTAGTCACCGACCCGGGCGTCGAGGCCGCCGGCCTGGTGGCACCCATCCGGGACGGCCTGGTGTCCGCCGGCCTGAACGTCGTCCTCTTCAAGCAGGTGGAACCGAACCCGCGTGACATCGACTGCCTGGCCGGCGCCGACCTGGCTCACCCGGCGCNNGTCATCACCGACACCGAGCGCAAGAAGAAGATGAACCTCTTCGACATGCGGAACTGCCCACGGATCGCTTTGGTCGACCCCGACCTGACGCTGTCGTGCCCACCGTCGCTCACAGCAGCCTCAGGGATGGACGCCCTCTCCCACGCCGTCGACGCCCTGCACTGCCGGCTGGCGACACCCGCCTCCGACGCACTGGCCCTCGAGGGGGCGAGGCTGGTCGCGACATACATCCGCCTGGCCTACAGCTCGCCGCGAGACATCGTGGCCAGGTCGGGCATGGCGCAGGGCAGCCTGGCCGCCGGAATCGCAGTCGGCCTCACCGACGTCGCCGGCGCCCACTGCCTGGCCGAGGCGATAGGCGGGCTGTACGGCCATCCGCACGGCTACTGCTGCGCGGTAAGCATGCCGCCGATCATGGAGTACAACCTGGAGGTGAGCGCAGGCAAGTACGCCAGGCTCGCGCAGGCGTTCGGCATCGAGCGCGAGGGGCGAAGCGATGGCGAACTGGCGCGTCTGGCCATCGAGTTCATCAGGCAGCTCAACCACGACCTCAAGGTGCCAGCCATGAGCGAGCTCATCCTCGTTGGGGACCTCTCCCTGCTGGGGCGCAAAGCCGAGCAGAACACGAGCACGCCGTCGAACCCGCGGGACGCTGACGCCGAGGCGTTTCAGGCGATGTTCGCGCGCGAACTGGACGACGCCACGACTCAGCCAGCCACCGCCAGCCCGGGCAACACAGATGGCCATGTCCAGGCGTAGCCGAACACCTGGCTCCCACCGGCGAAGCATGCCCGGCAGGATGCCGCGTTCCTTCGAAGGGAGTGCGAGGTGAGAAGCCGCTTCAAGTACATGCGCCCTGGTGCGGTTCGTGAAGCCGTCGAGATGCAGACCGCATGCGGATCTGGAGGACACTATCTCGCTGGCGGCACCGACCTGTACCTCGACTGGAAGAACGGGTATCCCATCGATTGCTGCATCGATATCAGCCACCTGCACGAGCTCGACTACCTGCACACTCAGGCCGGCAGCCTACGCATAGGAGCCCTTACATCCCTGCGCCGCCTTGAAGCTAACCCAGGGACCGACTACGCGAGCCGGGCGCTTGCCGACATGGCCCGAGTGATGTGCACCCCGCAGACGCGAACCCTCGCCACCGTGGGCGGCAACCTGTGCAACGCCTCCCCCGCAGCCGATCTCACTCCTCTGCTCATCTGTCTGGACGCGACGCTGACCGTGCTGGGACGCGAAGGCCAGCGCACACTTCCCATCAATGACCTGTGCAGCGGGCCCAAGAGCACCACCCTCGATCCGAGCGAGCTCTTGGTGGAGGTCGAGGTCCGGCTGCGCCCCCGGGCAGTGGCGGCCTTCCGCCGCGCCACCCGCACGGCGCTGGACATCGCCCTGGTCATCGTCTCCGTCCTGGTCAGCACCGACGATCACCAAGTGATCAACGCCGCCCGCATCGGACTCGGCTCGGTAGCCCCAGTACCGGTGCGAGCCGAGGAAGCTGAGGCGCCGCTGCTCGGCGTGCCACTCGCAGACATCGACAGCGAACTCCTCGAAGACGTCGCAGCCAGAGCGGCGGCCTGCGCACAACCCATCGACGACGCCCGCACCAGCGCCGCCTACCGGAGCAACGCGACCGCCACCTTGACGTACCGGGCCTTGTCAGAGGCCATCGCCGGCCTCAGAGCAAAGGATGGTGTCCGATGACCCTGCTTCACGTCAACGACCAGTCCCACGAAGTCGAGGCGTCAGACTATGACAGCCTGGCCGACGTCCTCCACGAGCGCCTCCACATGTACGGGACGCGGGTATCGTGCGCCGAGGGGGAGTGCGGTTGCTGCACGGTGCTGATGGATGGCGTGCCCGCGACTGCGTGTCTGATTCTGGCTCGCCAAGCCGAAGGCCGGTCCATCACCACCATCGAAGGACTCGGCACGTCCGGCAATCTTCACCCCATCCAGCAGGCGTTCATCGATGAGCACGGGTTCCAGTGTGCCTACTGCACGTCAGGCTTCATCATGGCGGCCACCTACCTGCTGGAGCAAAACCCCAACCCCACCACGGAAGAAGTCGCGGAGGGGCTGAGCGGGAACATCTGCCGGTGCGGCGCCTACCCCTTCATCATCCAGGCCGTGCTGACTGCGGCGGAGCGCATGAGGAACCAGCGATGACTACACAGTTCACCACCGCACCCCTGACAGCAGGTCCAGCTCCTCGGACGCCCGCGACCGGTTCCGGCCTGCCCCGCGGCCGTGATTTTGCCGTCATTGGCAAAGACCTGCCCGTGAAGGATGCAGTCGAGAAAGTAACCGGCGCGCTGAAGTACGCGGTTGACTTCGGTCTGCCAGGAATGGCCTACGGGAAGATCCTGCGCAGCCCCCATCCGCACGCCCGCATCCTGAGCATAGACACCGCCAAGGCCGAGGCGCTGCCGGGAGTGCTCGCCGTGGTGACTCATCACGACGCTCCTGAGCTGGTATGGGAAAACGCCTGGTTCAACTACCGCGGCAAGGTCCTCGACGGTACCGCCCGGTTCGTCGGCGACGACGTCGCTGCTGTCGCCGCCATCGACCCCTACATCGCGGAAGAAGCGGCGGAGCTCATCGAGATCGAATGGGAGCTGCTCGATGCGGTCTTCGACGCGGAAGACGCCAGGAAGCCCGGTGCGCCACAGATTCGGGAGGAAGGGAACGAGCGCCCACCGTACGAGGTGCAATGGGGTGACACGGCGCAGGGCGAGAAAGACGCCGACTTCACCGTGAAGTGTGACATCCGGTTCGAAAGCCAGCAGGCCGCGTCGATGGGCCGAAACGCCTGCATCGCTGAATGGACCGGAGACCGTGTGTGCGTGTGGACATCCACGCAGACACCCTCGGAAGTACGCGACTCCATTCACGAGGCGTTCGGCATCCCGCTGAGCAAGATTCGGGTCCAAGCCCTCCCGGCGGGCTGCTCGTTCGGCAACTGGTGGGTCGCCAACTTCATGCTGATCACTGTGCTGCTGGCCAAGAAGTCTCGTCGCCCGATCAAGATTGAGCTCACAAACCAGGAAAGCATGGCCACCGTCAAGCGTCGTCACAATGAGCACACGCGAGGCAGAATGGGCTGCACGGCAGATGGAAGGCTCACTCTCGCGCAGTTCGACCACGTGATCGACAACGGAGGATACGGGTTCAAGGACGACGTCGGCTTTTTCTGCGTGGACTTGTGGGGACGCGCCCAGAACGGCCACTTCGCTGTTCACGGCGTGAACACGAACCGGCTCACCGCTGGGTGCATGCGCGCGGTCGGCGATGTGACGCTGGGGTCCGCAGTGGAGCGGCTCGCAGACATGTGCGCCATCCGCGCCGGCATCGACCCGGTCGAGTTCCGCCTCCGCAACCAGATCCGCCCCGGTGAGGAACTCCGCATGCAGCACAGCCGGCGGGCAATGCCCGACCAGTCGGTCGAGGCCTACCTGGCCGGGATCCCTGAGAGCATTCGAGCTGGCTGGCCGGTCCCCTTCCGGCTGTCCAGCGGTTCCACCCAGGACATCTTGACCCGTGGCGCGGCCGCGTTCGGATGGGAACAACGGTGGAAGGGCTGGGGGGTGCCGAGCTTCGCCGACGGGCCGCTTCGCCGAGCCGTCGGGGTCGGGACCGGGGCGCACGTGTGCGGCGTGGAGTTCGAGGGCAACACCTCGGCGGTGGTGCGGATCAACCCCGACGGCAGTGCGAAGGTGCACTGCGCTGCCGGCAGACAGGGGCAGGGCAGCGAGACGACCCTGACCCAGGTTGCAGCGGAGGCGCTGGGGATACCTTTCGAGCTGGTGGACTACGAGCTCGGCGACACCGACTCGTGCCCGTGGAGCCACGGCTCGCTGGCCAGCAACACGATGTACCGAATCGGATTCGCGGTGAAGGCGGCTTCCCTGGACGCTCGAGCCCAGTTGCTCGAGATCGCCGGCCGGGAGTTCTTCGATCTGCCGGCCGCAGAACTCACGATTCAGGGCGGCGAGGTCAAGGCGGCCGGAGACGGTCGCGGAGGGTTGGGCGTCACCATTGCCGATGTCCTGAACCATTTCCGTTCGGACACCCTCGGGCAGGCGTCATCGATCACGGGCCGGTCATCGGCAGTACCCATGCCACCCTCGACGACTTTCGCCCGTCATTTCGCGTGCGCCTTCGTCGAGGTCGAGGTGGACGTCGAGACCGGCAACGTCCGGTTGGTCGACTACCTCGCCGGGCAAGACAGCGGGACGGTGGTGAACCCGAAGGTCCTCAAGAATCAGGTCCTCGGCGGTGCTCTGTGCGGCAGTGGCTTCGCACTGTCCGAGCACCTGGTGTTCGACGACGTCGATGGCACGATCAAGAACGACAACTGGATGGACTACAAGCTGCTGCGAGCTCTCGACTTCCCCAGGGAAGTCCAGGTGATCTTCGGTGACTCCTACGACCCAGTCGGCCCATTCGGAGCTCGCGCAGCCGGTGAGGCACCCGCGGCGGCTCCCGGGCCAGCTATTTCGCAGGCCGTCTACAACGCCCTGGGCGGGATCTGGGTGGACATGCCCATGACGCCCGAAAGAGTCCTCACCGCCATCGGCCGGATCTGATGTTCCCAGCTGGCGCCGGTTCGCCGGGCGCACGCGTGGGACAGGATGGCCGGCCTCTGGTCGCGGCGTATGAGTCAGCGCCAGAACATCCCGGACCCCTGGCCAGATCAACCCGGAGCGGACACTTTCGGCCCATGGGCCTCGAACGGTCATGATGGTCCACAGGCGGCGGAGGAAAGTCATCCGCGATCAACGCAGCCTTCCGGTTGCCCTGGATCGGGCAAGTGCTTGCGTTAGGGCGTCAAGCTGACAAGTCGAATCAAGGAGGGTGTCATGAGTACGACACAGCAGCCTGCAAGGCCGCGGGTCGTGGTCGGCGTGGACGGCTCGCCGGGTTCGAACGCGGCATTGGCCTGGGCGGCGTCGACAGCCGAAGCGCTCGGTGCCGACCTGCTCGCGGTCCGTGCCTACCCGACGGCGGAATTCGGTGAGGGGTTCGAGGATCTCACTGAATATGCCAATGCCGAAGTCAACAAGCAGTTGACCGAGGTGCTCGGCACCGCCGGAGCATCCAAAGTGAGCCAGGTGATCGACTCGGACGACGCACATAATGCGCTGGTCGAGCACTGTGGGGGCGCAGAGCTTCTGGTGGTGGGCAGGCACGGGCATTCCCGGGTCGCCCACCTTGGTCTTGGTTCGACGGCCGAAGACGTCATCCGGCATGCCCCGTGCCCTGTGGTCGTCGTACGTGAAGACCCCGACATCAAGCCCGGACCGGAGGCCGGACGAGTCGTGATCGCGGTCGGTGTCACGCGGCACTCGCAGTCAACACTCGGGTTCGGGTTCCATATGGCATCGGCGACCGGACAGCCGCTAACCGTGTTGCACGCATGGCACACATCTTTCTGGCACGCACCCGGAAAGGCTGCCCCGCACGTCGATCCGGACCGGATGTTCGAAGAGGAAGAGCGCAAGCGATTCACCGAGGCAGTCGCAGATTGGGCGACGAAGTATCCCAACGTTGAGGTGCGCCAGGCTGCGGTTCCCGGTGATGTGGTACCGACCGTGCTTGCAGCCTCGGCTGGGGCGCACCTTCTGGTGGTCGGTGGGCACCGCCGGAAGCTACCCGGCTCGCTATCACTCGGAGCCGTCGCGCACGCGGCCGTCCATCAGGGGCACTGCCCGGCGGCGGTAGTCGCCCAAACCTGAAACCGGAACCTGCACCGCTCGAATACTCGGTTTGGGTGGCTGACCTGCGCTGACAGGCTCCGACACCTGTCCGATCCGACCGTGTGGGGTAGGCCGCCTTCGGTGCTCGCCACTTCCCGCTACCGTACCGGTCTGGATTCTGCCCATATGCGCTCGAACTCTGCGAGGTACATAGGCGCTAACGGTTCGAGCGCGCCTGCCTCGCTGGCGCAAGCCCGCGCCGACCAGCGGCGCACCA
>DPMS01000484.1 GCA_003541285.1 Actinomycetota bacterium | reverse complement strand
CAACATAGGCCGGCGCCAGCATGCCTGCCCGGCCACGCAAGCACGCTGAACAGCACAAACACAAGCCAGCCGTAGCAACACGCGGCACACGACACCCGAAACAATCAAGGAATCAGGCCAGTTGACAAACGCCTCTTACGATGGTTACTCGCTGGCTACCGGGCCACCTGCGACGCCACCGCCAACGTGGTCGCCCGCCTGGATGAGATCGCGGTCGCTGTGCAGGCCCCGAGCCGTGTGCTGAGCGCAGCCCGGGCAGCTACCCGGGTCGTGAGGCGGGCTGGGGTTGCCGGTGAGGCGGGAGATGGGCCTTCAAGGCCGGGCAGGACGCTCAATGGCCGAGGCTATTGGACACTGCCATCGCTGGAGGCAGCTGGGCAGGCACCCCCAGGACCCGCTGAGCACGAGCTCCGCAGGCTGACCAGGCTTGATCCGGTTCTGCTGCTCCGTGCCAAGGCGATCGACAGGGCGGCGCGCATGCTGGTCGCGGAAGCGAAGCGCATGATCCGGCAACCAGCCATGCCTCGTTTGCCACACGAGGCTGGCGAGTCAGTCGGGACTGAGAGGACCGCAGCCCGCGTGGCGGCCGAGAGTTTCCTGGATGGCCAGGCTCCAATGACGAGTGGCGGCACAACTGCGTCGGCATCGGTGCCACTGGCCTCGCCCCGGGCTGGGCGTCGCCTGCTGTGATCCAGCGACGTTCCCCGCCGCCGCGCCGAGGTGGTGAGAGTGGCAGGGTGTCGTCCAAGGATGGGATAGCGGGTGACAGGCTGCGGTTCAGCCGGGCCAGAGCCCGAATTGTTCGAGTTCCTTGGCAAGGTCTCCCGAACGCTCCAGGTCATCACGGCGGGATCGAGGCTCGCCCGACATCCGGGACCAAACGGAACCGTACGGACCTTACGTGACTACGCAGAACTCAGCATAGCGCCCCCGTAGCACGCGATCTTGGCCGAAGCCAGGGCGAACACTGCGGTCAGCAGCAGTCGCCGACCTCGTACTCGTGCTTCGGGCACGCCCAATGGCGAATTGAGCGCGAGCTGCCCATCCGTCTGGGCACGTTGGACCCTCGTCACCGCCTGGCGACTAGCCTGGCGAACGGCTGGCCGCTGATCTCGTGGTGGACAGCTCATCAGCAACCCGGCCGGTACCGCTCAGCCCTGCTACAGGGCACTTTCGGGATGGTTCGGCTGGCTCTGGGGGAGCGGCTGGGGCTTGGATGACGTCCGTCGCGCGGCCAGAGCGTAGTCAAGCGTCGCATCGGGGTTGGGGCTGTAGTCCAGTAACTTGACGATCAGTTCCCCTATCTGCTCACTCATCGGCCGGGCCGCGCGGTACCACCAGGCCGAGGGGCCACGTTTCCCTCCCCGCTCCCCGAGATGACGAACCAGCAGGTCTTTTTCGTACAAGATGCTGGTGACCTTCGCCACGGTCGTGTAGGCCACTGGCGCGTAATCCATCCGATCGCGGATATCCCGGACCGTCAGCCAGCCACCGGCCTCCCATAGGACCTGCATGATCGCGGTCTCCAGCGGGCCTAGGCCCAAAGGGGAGCGCCGCTCGCGCCGGTCAGACCGCATGGCAACGCCCCGGCTGGGCGGTGGCTGGCCGCTGACTGGTCCTGGATGGCAGGCGCCATTCCGCCCAGACCACTTTCACCAGTCCGGCCACTGTGGTGGGTTGCCAGCCCCATCGGCTGCTGAATGCCTCCACCAGCGCCAGCCCACGGCCTCGCTCGGCGTCTGGGCCCAGGCTCAGCCGCACCGGGGGCCGGGGGCTCGCGTCCGCCACGGCAACGAGCATGCAGCGGGTATCCGACCCGAGCCAAACCCATACGGGCGCCACGGCTGGCCGTAGTTTGGCGGACGCCATCACGGCGTTGGTGACCAGCTCAGAAACCACCACGCCTGCGTCCTGGCCTAGCTCTTCGTGACCCCATTCCCACAGCAGTTGCCTCACGTGGACGCGGGCTGAGGGCACCGCGCCCTCTAGCGCTCCGAGCGTGATCGCGTTGCGCAGCGGCCAGCGCTCCAGGTCGTGACCATGGTGGGAAGGCGGGACCGGTACCGAAGCGCCGTCATGTCCAGAACTGCCGACCGTGGTCTCGTGTACGGCACCGGTTCCACTTCCGGCGGAGTGAGCGCCGCCTGCGGGGGCGTCTGGAGTGTGCGCGCTCGTGCTGCCGGTCATGAGGCGACTGCTTCTAAACAGTTGATGCCTGATCCGGCCTCAGCAGCATAGGTGAACGGGAGCCCGTGGGGGGTGTACGGCACTCGGGGAACCTCCTTGCTGGGTGGAAGGTCCGCTACGATCCGCATGTCGTGCCCCCGGCTCGACAAGTGCAAGCGATACTAGTTGCAAGTATTGCAGTTCGCAAGCGCTTCTGCTGCCTGCCTTGCATGCGGGAGGATGAGATATGCCTGCCGGCGGTAAGCCAACCGTCAGATCACGCCGAGTCGGCTCGGAGCTGCGACGGCTGCGTGAGGCTGCCGGTGTCACCACGGCCCAGGCAGCGGAGTTGCTGAGTTGCAGCGCAGCAAAGATCAGCCGGATGGAGAACGGCATCGTCAGCGTGCGTGTGGTGGACTTGCGGCTCCTGCTCGACCACTACGGCGATGAAGACCAAGAGCATCGGGCGTACCTGGAACGCCTGGCACGGGAGAGCAACAAGCGCGGGTGGTGGCAGGACTACGGCGACACCATCCCTCCGTACTACGCCGACTTCATCGGCCTGGAAGCCGATGCCAGCTATATCAAGACGTGGGAGCCGACCACCGTCCCAGGACTCCTTCAGACGCCCGAGTACGCCAGGGCCGTGATGCTGGCCAACCCTGCTATGGTCTCGCCCGACAAGCTGGAGAACTTCATCAGTATCAGGCGGGAGCGGCAAGCTCGGCTGGAACAGGGCACCGATGCCCGGCTGGACGCCGTGATCTGGGAAGTCGCCTTGATCACGACGGTCGGCAGCGACGAGATTCAGCGCGGCCAGCTCAGCAGGCTGCTGGAACTCATGGAACGGCCGAACATCAGTGTGCAGGTGCTTCCGCTTGAGGCGGGCGCGCAGGCGAGCATGTCCGGCTCGTTCGTCATGTTCAGCTTTGGCAGCGAGCGATCTGTAAGTACTGTCTTCGTAGAGAACCTCACCAGCAGTCAGTACCTCGAAATGGATCAGGAGCTACGCGGCTACACGCTGGTCTTTGACGCGCTGCAGAGCGCGGCGCTCAGCCCGGCCGCCTCAGCAACGCGAATCAGGCAACGACTAGAGCAGCGAAAGTGACTCGGAGATAGAGCGATGGACCCCGACGACGTGACCACCCCGTGGCGCAAGTCGAGTTACAGCAACACAGGGGCGAACTGCGTGGAGGTCGCCAGGACCCGCAGCGGCAAAGTTGCGGTGCGAGACTCGAAGAACCCAGATGGCGCAGTGCTGCGCTTCAGTCTGGACGAGTGGAAGAAATTTGTAGCGAAGATCCAAGCTACGGCCCCTAACTCCCAGCCGCTGGCGGCGATCCCGTCATCACTGACCTCGACGAAGACCCTGTGCACATGGCCGTCGCCATAGGGGTCCACCGGCCGGCCAAGCGCCCACCGCTGCGTGGAGCCCTCCGGCGCGATCACCAATCGGTCGTCCCCACCATCCACCCGCCCATACTGTCCCCGCGGTAGCCCACTCCGCCACCGGTGGACAGGCATAAACGACACCCATTCCGCATGGCCCAATTCCAGAGCCGGACCGGGCGGGGCCGCCCGGCACGGACCTGGCGGCTCCGGCGATCATCGCTACGCCACGTCACGATCAACTCGCCGCCCCGGCGCCCATCGCCGCCGATCTGCGCGACCACGTCAGCCCGGATGGATCGGTGGTCCGCAGATCCGGGTGATCTGCGCGCCTCCTAGAGTGATCGGCGAGCGTACCGTTCCCGGCTGACGGGACGCCGACCGATTCGGGTCAGCGATCCAGGGCGGCGCGCGAGGGCGAGAAACTCCTCGTCGGTGATGCTACCGGTAGTTCAGCCAGACCCAGCGCTACACACACGTCAGCGCGGAACTCACCCAGCACGCCGCCGAGCGGATGGGGGAGGCGCCGTGGGGATGACAGCCCGGCCAGGCTCCCGGCAGGCCGCAGCCCGCCGCGAGATGGAACTGCAACTACAACTGCAACCAGAAAGGATCATGATGCGCGCGGAAACAGCGAATGTGCTGGTCAGAAGCACATCAACGGGTGGGGCGCCAGGGGCTCGAACCCTGAACCCACGGATTAAAAGTCCGCTGCTCTACCATTGAGCTAACGCCCCGGAACATCCGCTGGTGAGCGGACACCACCGCAGGAAGCGTACCGACTCTGCGCGGGCGGCGCTGCGCGGCCCGGTCGCTGGCGCGTTCCTCAGGTGGCCGGGTGCCGGGACCGGGGCTGGATCATCCGCCGGATCCAGTTGGCGCCGACCGGCTGATGCCCGTCCAGTTCGGCCCGGGTGGGCGTCATGGCGTGCGGGTCCAGCCTGGGCAGCAAGGTCTCGAACCAGGGGTCCGGGCAGTGGTTGTCCGCGGCCGGGGCGAAGTCCTTGTGCGCCTGCTCGGCCACGAAGTCGGAGAATATGCGGTTCTTACGTAGTGCCCGCAGGTCCGGGTCGGCGCTGATCCACTCGGAAGGGCGTTCCAGTTCGCAGCTGGGATCGCCGATGGCAAGGCGCAACAGCATCACCGCCGTGCTTGCCGCAACCGGGTCGGGTTCCTCGCCGGGTACCGGCTGCGCGTACAGGCACGCCGCGTTGTAGACGGCCTGCCAGTGCACCCTCCCGTACTGCCAGGCGTGGCCGTTGCTCAGCGCCGTGCGCAGATCGAGCCAGCGCTGTACCTGGGCCTGCGTCCTCCTGAGCCGGCGCTGAGCCTTCAGTTCCGGTTCCCGCCGCCGGCGGAACCGGTGCCCGGCCGTTGCCGCTGGTTCCCGCAACGCGAGGAGCCGGTACTTGACGATCTTCGCCGCGATGGATGGCGCCCGCATCCGCCGTCGCGGGTGCCGCCACCAGCGCGGGCGCGTGCGCAGCAGGTCCAGCAGTGCCGCGCGTTCGGGCCGGTGGCACAGCGCGAACCACAGCAGTGATGTCGCCCGCATCCGGCGGCGGAATGCCCTGAGTTCGGCGTAGGCCAGGAGTTGCAGCACCTGCTGGATCTGCGCGGCAGTGCGGCCAGCGGGCTGCCTGGTCGCCAGCAGTGCGATGATCTGCTCTTCCCTGGCCCGCGAGCCTCGCCCGTGCTGGGCCAGGCCGAGCCGGCGGAAGTCCCGCCGGCTGATTTTCCGCAGCAGGCCAGCCCATCTCAGCTGGCGGATGATGGCGCCGTTCAGATCGGACGCGTCCTGGCCGTCGTGGGCGCGTCCGCCGCCCGGCCAGCGCTCGAAGACCGGCCCGCCCAGCGAGCTGAGCGTTACCGCCAGCCGGTACCGGGCGGGCAGGAAACCAGGATGGTGCACCCGGTTGTCCAGGTGCAGCAGCAAGGAGATGGCGGTCTGGCCCTCCAGATCCTCCAGTGAGGCGAGTTCGTACTGCATCACGCCGGCGTTCGTGCTCCGGCGCACGAATTCGGTCAGCTTCGCCCGCTGGTCCTGGCGGGACTGCCAGAAGTCCCCGAAGGTCCAGCCCGCCGGGCGCATCTCGCGGGTGAGCAGGTAGGCCGACAAGTCATCGCCGTCCGCCGACCCGGTGGCCCAGGCCGGCGTGGAGCAGTCCTGCCGGAACACCTGGCGGGCGGTGAACCCGGCGACCATTTCCGCCGCATCCTGTTCCGTGCAGGGCCGCAGGATGCGGGTGACAAGGCTCTGGCCGCTCCGCGCATCCCGCAGGTCCACGGTGACAAGCAGGTTGGGTCCCTGGGGATCGGCCCGCCCGCCGGGGTAGCAGTGCTCGACGAAGATCTGCACCTCGTAGGTTCTGGGCCTGGCCTCCAGTGCGTGGACCACCTGCATCACGGCGGCCGCGAGCTTGCTGCCCTGCAGGCCCGATTCTGAGACGACCGCGGCCAGGCTCTGCAGGGTCGAGCCGCCCGGCATGGACGCGGGCGCCCGGATCGCCACCGCGGGCAGCCGGAACTTCAGTTCCTCCGTGATCCTGGACCGGGCCCTGACGTCCGCGTCCCCGGCATCTGCCGGGGGCATGGGCGCGATATGGACGGTGGGCTGCTGGCGCCGGGTGCACAATATGTCGAATGCCACCAGCAGGCCGCCGGTGAGCAGCAGGAGCAGCATCCAGCCCACCAGCCCCGGTACCACAAGGCGATGCAGGCTGGCCGGGATCAGCGGCCCGAACATCTGCCGGGAGATCGCGTTGCCGCCACCGGTCAGCGCGCCCAGGAAGGTCGCGGGCCGCGCGCGGAGGTTCAGCCCGTACCCCAGGACGGCGACCAGGACCGCCACCGTGACCGCGATGACGGCCAGGCGGTAGGTACGCCGCGAGAACTGGTACGCCACCCAGCCGAGCACGACGAAAATGACGGCGAGTGCGGGCCAGTCGAGGTAGGCCCGGTTCATGACTTTGGCCCCGCGTGTGATGAGAGTAGTCAGCTAACTACCTAGAGTAGCGACCACGCCGGTCATCGGCCAGGGATCATCACCAGGACACCAAGAAAACCTGCGCCCGAACGAGGCGTCGTGGCGGGACACCGGCGACCCGGGGACCCGGGCAGGCCCGCCCGCTACCGGTAGGCGGAAATCCCGGTGAGGGCCTGGCCGACGGCCAGGGTGTGGATCTCCTCGGTGCCCTCGTAGGTGAGCACGGACTCCAGGTTGCTGGCGTGCCGGATGACCGGGTACTCCAGCGTGATCCCGTTCGCGCCGAGGATGGTGCGCGCCTGCCGGGCGATCTCGATCGCGGCCCGGACGTTGGCCATCTTGGCCAGGCTGATCTGCTCCGGCGCGAGCGTCCCTGCCTCCTTGAGGCGGCCCACATGCAGCGCGAGGAGCTGGGCGCGGGTCAGGTCGGCCAGCATCCAGGCGAGCTTGGACTGGGTGAGCTGGAACCCGCCGATCGGCTTGCCGAACTGCTCGCGGGTGCGGGCGTACTCCACCGCCGCCTCCAGGCAGGCCCGGGCCGCTCCGGTGACCCCCCAGATGATCCCGAACCTGGCTTCGGTCAGGCACGACAACGGCCCCCTGAGGCCGGTCACGCCTGGCAGCACCGCATCCGCGGGCAGCTTGACCTCATCGAGGTGAAGTTCGGCGGTGACCGAGGCGCGCAGCGACATCTTCTTGTGGATGGCCCGTGCCGTGAAGCCCCGCGCGCCGCGCGGGACCAGGAAGCCGCGGATGCCGTCGGGCGTTCCTGCCCAGACCACGGCCACGTCAGCGATCGCCCCGTTGGTGATCCACATTTTGGTACCGGACAGTACCCAGCCTTTCTCGTTCTGCCTCGCGTAGGTTTTCATGCTGCCCGGGTCGGACCCGTGGTCAGGCTCGGTGAGGCCGAAGCATCCGATCGCCTCCCCGGCCGCCATCCGGGGCAGCCATTCCTCCTTCTGCTCCGGTGACCCATAGCGCCAGATCGGGTACATGGCGAGCGAGCCCTGCACGGAGACCAGGCTGCGCAGGCCGGAGTCGGCGGCTTCCAGTTCCCGGCAGGCGACGCCGTAGGCGACCGGGCCCATCCCCGCGCACCCGTAGCCGGTCAGGTGCATGCCGAGCAGGCCGAGCTTGCCGAGTTCGGGCACCAGTTCGCGGGGGAGCGTGCCGGCCTCGAACCAGTCGGCGATGTGCGGCAGCACGCGGTCAGCCGCGTAGGAGCGCACAGTGTCGCGGACCAGTCGCTCCTCGGAACTCAGCTGGTCGTCGATCTGGAGCAGATCAAGGCTGGCCGGATGGGCCGGGGGTCGGGGCGGCATGGGCGGGTCCTCTCTCTTGCTACCCGATGGGAGCACTTCACAGCGTATGTGGGCGGGTCTGTGCTGTCCGCGTGCCCCCGGGCGGGGCATGATCGGAGGTATGAACGGAGCGAATGACCGCAAAGCGCTGATCCGGCCGCATCGGGGCCGCATGGTCGCCGGGGTCTGCGCCGGCATAGGCAATTATTTCGGCGTCGACCCCAACCTCGTCCGGGTTGTATTCGCGGTACTCACCATCTTCAGCCTCGGCGCCGCCGCGCTCGTGTACCTGGTCGCCTGGGCCGTGGTGCCCGAGGAAGGCGAGAGCAAATCGATTGCCGAGAGCTACCTGGACAAGAACAAGAAGCCGGGCCCAGGGGCCTCCTGATCGGCAGTGGCGCCTGGACCGGCAGTGGCGC
>DPMS01000471.1 GCA_003541285.1 Actinomycetota bacterium | reverse complement strand
GGTGATGGTCTCGGCGTACTCATGGCCGTTCACGATGGAGACGCCGTCGAGGGTGCCGGGGCTGTTGACGAAGCCCTGCCCGCAGGAGGTGCCCATGTCGTGGACGTACGGCATGTTGGTGAACGCGATGTCACCGTAGGGCGAGGTCACGCCGACGTAGGAGTCGCCGTTCCAGTCGTGCCAGGCGCAGAACCCGCCGCTCGGAGTGTTGAACCCGTCCGGGTGGGTGCCGGTCGGCGACAGGATGTCGTACTGGACGTCGCGGTTGGCGGCGGCGGTGGTGTTGCCGAAGTGGGCGGCCGCGTTGACAGCCTCGGTACCCAGCTGGAAGGCGGTCGCCTGGCTCGGTGAGGCTGCGCTCCCGTCGACCCAGACGCCAGCCAGTGCGCCGCCGGTGGGGTAAGCGACGTGCTCGGTATTGCCGGCGGGGCAGGACTGGGAGCCGACCGCCACCCCGTCGCAGTACTGGGTCATCACCCCAGACCACAGTTCACCGCCGGTCCCCAGGCCCTTGAACATCTGCTGCAGGTAGGGCGCTTCCCCGTACGGGTCCCCGGAGAGGGTCACATTGCCGTTGCTGTCCGTGCCCTGGCTGCCCCACTGGGAGCCGTAGAAGACCAGGTACACCTTCTCCGGGCCGGTGGTGACGCCGATGCCGTCGATGCCGCCGCCGTAGTTCAGGTCGTTGGCCGACGCCGCGTGGGGCCTGGCGGCGCCAGGGTGGCTGCGCGCCCAGGAGCGCATCTTCCTCAGCTGCGGGATGCTCGGCACGACGCCACCCCGGTAGGGGTGGTGATAGGCGGGCGAGTAGGGGTTCCGCACGGCCGGATGGCCGGCGGTGGCGGCCTGGGCTGCGGTGCCTGCCNNGCCTGCCTGGGCTGCGGTGCCGGCGGCGAGCAGGCCGGCGGCCACAGCCGTGGCCGCGAACGCGGCGGTGCCGCTGCGGATAGCCCATCGCCGGACGGGGGTGCGCAGACTCATCCTGCTCCTTCCACTGCACGATCGGATGGCGCTGCCTGTTGGCGCCGGGGCAGGCATCGTGGGTAGCGATGCCTGCGCGCACCATAACGGGAACGCAAACAGGACGTCCAGCACCAGAATGGTCCCTGGTACCTCACCGCCACTCCAATATGGCCGAATGTGGGCGGCCCGCTCAGGACACGTTCAGCGCGGTGTCGTCAACGAAGAAACTGGTGTTGTGGTGCCGCAGGGTTTCCCTGCCGGTGAACTTCAGCGTGATCGATTGGCCGAGGTAGGAGCCGAGCGAGAAGGAATGCTTGAGATAGCGGCCATGCGTGCTGCGGTTTGAGTACGTCGCGAGCGTCTTGAGCACGGTCCCGTGGGAGTTCAGCACCTGGATCTTGAGCGTGTCGTAGGTCTTCTTCGTCGGGTCATTGCTCTTGACGTAGAGCCAGAACGAGAACGACGCACTGCTGGCGGCGCTGGGGAGTGCTACCTTCTGGGCGAGGGTGTCCGTGTGCCTGGTGCCGCGTCCGTCCAGCCTTGCCAGCCAGGTGCCGGAATGCGCCGGGCTGGTCCTCGACGCCTTCATCAGCACGCCCTTGGTGGAGGTCCACGGGGCGATGGTGCCGGTCTCGAAGCCGGGATTGTGCAGCAACTGGCCGGTGATGTGCCAGGTGAAGATGGCCCAGCCGGCGGCGCCGGTGGTGTCGGCCGCGATCACCGCCGCGCTGTAGGTGCCCGGCGCGGTGGGGGTGCCGGAGATGACGCCGGTGGATGGCCCGATCGACAGGCCGGAAGGCAGCCCCTTGGCGCTGTAGGTGAGGGTCTGGCCGGAGGCCGAGTCGCTGGCGGCAATGGGCAGGCTGGCGATGGCGGCACCCGCGGTCCCGCTCTGGCTGCCGGGGTTGGTCACGGTCACGGTATTGGCGTTGGTGACGGTGGGGTGCGTGAACTCGCACCCGCCGGTCCCGCCGTTGTCGTCGTTGGCCCAGGTGGGCTGCATGGCGAACGTCCCGGTCGGGAGCACGAGGTTCTTGGCGGCCGGCTGGCCCGGCTGGGCCGGGTCCCAGGCGCACAGGTCACCGTTCTCCCAGGTCGGGAAGCTCGGGTTGGAGGCGGAGACTGTCCAGCCGCCGTCAGGGTTCTGGTCGGTGATGGTCTCCGCGTACTCGTGGCCCGCGACGATCGAGGCGCCATCCAGCGCGCCGGCGGCGCCGGAGTTGACGAAGTCGCTCCCACAGGACAGGCCCGCGTCGGTGACGTAGGGCATGTTGGTGAACGCGATGGCGCCGTACGGTGAGGCCGCGCCGACGAACGGATCGCCGTTCCAGTCGTGCCACGCGCAGAACCCGCCAGCCGAGGTGTTGAACCCGTCCGGGTGGGTTCCCTTGGGAGAGAGGATCACGTACTGCGCGTCCCGGTTGGCACCAGCGGTGGTGTTGCCGAAGTGGGCGGCGGCCTTGACGGCTTCGCTGCCGAGTTGCCTGGCGGTGGCCTGCTTGGGGGATGCCGCGGCTTCGTCCACCCAGACCCCGGCCAGCACACCGCCGGTGGGGTAGGCCACCTGCGGGGCGTTCGCCGGGCACGTCTCGGCGCCGATGGTGGCGCCGTCGCAGTACTGGGTCATGACACCGGACCAGCCTTCGCCGCCGGTCCCCAGGCCCTTGAACAGTTCCTGCAGGTATGTGGCTATCCCCGAGGTGTCACCCGACAGGGTGGTGTCCCCGTGGCTGTTCCTGTGTGCGTGACCCCACTGTGAGCCGTAGAAGACGAGGTACACCTGCTCGTGGCCGGTGGTGACGCCGATGCCGTCNNCGCCGCGGCCCGCGTCCCGGTCACGGATGCGGCGGGCAGCCAGGTGGCGGATCCGCCGGCGGGCAGCCTGGTCGCGGATGCGGCGGTGGCCACAGCCTGCGCCCCGGCCCCCGCGGCCAGGACCACCGTGGCGCCGGCGGCGATGCGGGCCGTCCAGCACCAGGCATGGGTACGGAATCTCATCGTGTTCCCTTCGCGATCCCCTGCACGCTGTCCGGCCGGACCCACCGGGCGGCGGGCACTGGCCGGACAAGGCAGCCCCCGTCCGGCCGCCATCTGCGCATCGTGTGACGAGGGCTCATTATGGTGGCTGCAGGCCGGCTTCCGGGCGAAATTGGCGGCACACGCGGGTAGGCCACGGGAACGCGAGCCAGCCGCGAGGCGTCTAAGCTGCGTCGGGCACACTGGCGGATACCCTCTGCAGCCGTTGCCCGCTGTGAATGGGAGGTAGGCATGCGCAGCGTGTCAGTTCTCGCCACCGTGGTGATCATCACGGCCTCGGCCATGACCGCGGCGTGCG
>DPMS01000603.1 GCA_003541285.1 Actinomycetota bacterium | reverse complement strand
GCTGGCCGCGGCCGCGGCGGCGAGGCTCAGCGCCAGGATCTTGGCCAGCGACAGCGCGATCAGCGTCGCCAGCGCCAGCGGCCCGTCGATGGCCAGCTGGATCCAGCCGTAGCCGCCGCCCAGCACCTGCGGCACCGCCAGCGCCAGCAGCCCCATGCCGAGGCCGCCCAGCGCGGGCTTGAAATACGACGGCATGCGCAGCTTGTGGAAGAAATCCCGGATGCCGTAGAACACGTTGGGGAGCAACGGCGCGACCACGCCCGCCGCAATCCCCAGCACCACGAACCAGCCATTGGCCAGCGGCGAGCCGAGGCGGAGCTGGGCGGGCACATCGAACAGCGGCGTCCAGCCGGAGAAGAAGCCGTTGACGGCATACGCCACGATGGACGCGAGCAGCGTGTACAGCAGCGCATCCGACTCGAACTCCATGGCGCCGTACAGCACTTCGATGGCGAAGATGGCCGTGCCCACCGGCGAGCGGAAGATCGCGGCCAGGCCCGCCGCCATGCCGATCAGGAGGAACAGCCGCCGCTCGTGGTCGTTGCACTTGGTGATCGAGGCGTACCAGGAGCCGATCCCGGCGGCCACCAGGGCGGCTGGGCCGAGCAGCCGGCCGCGCGGACCGCGGGAGCCGTCCTTTCCGGTGCTGGCCAGGTAGCCGATGAACGACGGGGTGATCGCGATCGAGCACGGGGAGAAGAACGAGGCCGCCCCGCCGGTCAGGGCCAGGGCCAGCAGCAGCGGGGCGGGCAGGTGCCCGGGCCGGCCGAACAGCCGCCCGGCCACGTGCACGTACAGGTAGGCCCCGGCGGCGAAAATGACGGCCAGCACCGCCAGGCCCGCGGCCAGCCGCGCGATGGCGCGCCGGGGGGTTGCCGCGCCCCCGGCGGGTGCCGTCGCGGCCTGGGCCGGCGCGGCTGCCGCCCGGCCGGCTCTCCTCAGCGCCGGGGCGGCCGCCCGGCGTCGCGGTGCCGCGTGCCCCGCGCCGAAGCATCCATCCGCATCTCCCGATAACAACAACCTGCCCGTAGGGATGGCGCCCCATCACCGCGCCAGCCTTCTTATATCGTGCTTCTTACCGCGTGCAGCCTAGAGCAGCAGCCCGGATACGCGGCGCGGCCGGTACACCTGGCGCGGGCCACCGGGTGCCGGGCTTGTCCTGCCGCCCTGGGCGTGGCGTGATCCGCCTGAACGCCCACGCGGCATTCAACACCTTCCAGTCGCGGGAAGGTCAAGACGAGCGCGTCACGGGGACGTCAAGATGAGCGCCTCGCGCCCGCCGGCCAGCCGACGGCGTGGTAGCCGGGTCCGGCGAGCAGTGCGTGCAGGCCGCCCTCGCCGACCTGTGCCTCTCCGGAGGACGGTGCACCCTGCCGGTCTGGGCGGCCTGGCCGGGTGCCGCCCACCTCCGCCAGCCGGCGACAGCGCGGCACGGATGCGCTTCCCCGGGGATTCGCAGCGGATCTCACAGGCCTTGTTCGCCGCGGTGATGGAGGCCATGTACTCATCCTTGTCCTGCGGCCGGTGAGGTCTTGCTGCTGATAGGCGGGGCTGCCGGTGCCGGCGGCGTGTGTTTGCTGCCGTCGGCACCGGCCGGTTTCCCGTGCTGGCGTGCCGGGCTGTCAGTGCCAGCCGTACCCGGCCCCGACAGCAGCGGCGACCAAGATTAGGTAGGCGGCGACCTCGGCCCGCCACGCGAGCCGGGCCAGGCGCGGCGGGTAGAGCAGCCTGGCGAACTCCGCCGCCACCCGGCCCAGCCAGCGGCCCAGCATCAGGAACGAGCGGGGGCGGATCCGGGTGCCGAAGGAGTTGGCCAGCACCGTGGACACCGAGGCGATCATGGCGATCATTGCCCAGACCGGGGCGAGCAGGCCGGTCACCGCCAGCGGCACGCCGATGCCGTTGAAGGCCAGCGCGACGGTGAGGTTCTGCTTGGTCTTGCGGAACGAGCTGACCCCGATGTCGCGGGCATCGGCCACCGCTGAGAGCCGGTTGCCGGTCACCACGATGTCGGCGGACTCGATCGCGATGTCGGTGCCGGCGCCCATCGCGATGCCGATGTCGGCCTGGGTCAGCGCGGGGGCGTCGTTGATCCCGTCGCCCACCATGACCACCCGGTGCCCCTGACCCTGCAGGTCCCGGATCACCTCGGCCTTACCGCCGGGCAGCAGCCCGGCCCGGAACTCGGTGATGCCCACGGCCACGGCGACCGCGGCGGCGGTGCGCTGGTTGTCGCCGGTGAGCATGACCGGCTCGATCCCCCGCCGCCGCAGCCGGGCCACGGTCTCCGCCGCATCGGGCTTGATCTCATCGGCGATGCCCGCCAGGCCGAGCAGCGCGCCATCGCGGGCGACCGCGATCACGGTCTGCGCGGCCGCCTCCATCTGCTCCCGCCGGGCGGCCAGCTCGCCGGGTAGCCCGCCCGTGGCGTCCGCGACCCAGTCCGGCTTCCCGGCCATCACGCGGGCGCCGTCCACCGCAGCGGTGACGCCCTGCCCGGTCTCCGAGGCGAAGTCGCTGGCGTCGGGGATGTCCAGCTCGCGGGCCAGGGCGTGGCTGACAACGGCCCGGGCCAGCGGGTGCTCCGAAGGTGCCTCGGCGGCGGCCGCCGCGGCCAGCAGCTCGGTCTCGCTCACCCCGGGGGCGGGCGCCAGCTCGACCACGGTGGGCTTGCCCGCGGTCAGCGTGCCGGTCTTGTCCAGCACCGCCCGGTCGATCCGGCCGAACACCTGGAACGCCTCGCCCGACCGCATCAAGATGCCCTTCCGGGCGGCGATCCCGCCGCCGCGCATCATGGCCAGCGGGGTGGACATGCCCAGCGCGCACGGGTAGCCCATCACCAGCACCGCCAGCGTCGCGAACACCGCCTTCGACCAGCTCAGGTGCCCGGTCACGCCCCAGGCGCCCACGGTCCACACGAGGGCGGCCAGGGCGGCGAAGCCGAGCACCGCGGGCACGTAGATCTTCAGGATCTGGTCGACTAGCTGGATGATGCCGGGCTTGAGCGCGCGGGCCTCCTCGATGTGCCGGGCGACCTGGGCCAGGAAGGTGTCCTCGCCGGTCCGGGTGACCTCGAACACCAGGCTGCCGGCCTGGTTGACCGACCCGCCGATCACCTCATCCCCGGCCCGCTTCTCCGCGGGAACCGGCTCGCCGGTGACCATCGACTCATCCACCGCCGAATACCCGTCGGTCACCTGCCCGTCGAGCGGGATCCGCTCACCAGGCCGGACCCGCACCCGCTCGCCGGCAGCCACCTCACCGGTAGGCACCTCCTGCTCGCTGCCGTCACGGATCACCCGCGCGGTGTCAGGCTGCAGGTCCAAAAGCGCCGCCATCGCCCGGGACGACGTTGTCCGCACCAGCGCCGAGGCCCAGCCAGACAGCAGGTGGTAGGTGGTGATGAACACCGCCACCGACAGGAAGTCCCCCGGCGGGAACGTCTTGGGCGCCACGAACAGGCCCAGCACCCCGCCTGCCAGCCCGCCGAACGCGCCGGCCTCCAGCAGCACGTGCTGGTTGAGGATCCCCCGCCGGACGCTTTGCCAGGCCATGACCAGGATCGGCCAGGCGACGATGAACATCATCGCCAGCGCCAGGCCGAAGATCACCCACGGCCCGATCGGCCAGGTATGCCCGCCCCACGCCACCGTGAGCGGGTGGCCGGCCCACTTGAAGCTCATCAGCGCCAGCGTGACCAGGGTGGTGGCCAGCCCGGCCAGGAACCGGTTGCGCTCCTCGGCCAGCTCGGCCTCCTCGGCCTCATACCCGGCGACCTTGCGCGGGTCGCGCACCGAGTAGCCGACCTGGCGCAGCGTGTCCACGATCTGCGCCGCGGTGATGCGGTCGGGCCGGTAAACGACCAGCCCCTCCTCGTGGGCCAGCGACACCGAGACCTGTTCCACCCCGTCGAGCCGGCCGATCGCCTTCTCGATCGTGGCCACGCAAAACGAGCAGTGCAGCTTGCCCAGCTTCACCTGCAGCCGGGCCCGGCCCTGCGCATCGGTCCGGGGGGCCGTGGCCAGCCAGTCGTCCCCGGCCGCGCTGGCGCTCCTGTCACGGCGGCGCGCCGGTGTTACGGTCATGACCGTCCCCTCTCGCCTGACGCCCCGTCGTCGCGGGGACGTCCTTTCGTGCTTCCACCGCCACTGTGCACCCTCCATCCGGATGGAAGGTCAAGTCCTGTCGGCGTGATCCCGGTCACAGATGTGGTTCCATTCGAAGCGCGGCCCGGCGTGCCGCGGCAGGCCGGGCACGGCCCGGATCCTGGTTGACGTGCACCAGCGGGCAGTACTCGCCCTCAGCGGGCGGCGGCAGCCGCCCGGCCCTCGCCTCCAGCCCGGCCAGCTCGCCCCGCAGCGCCTGCAGCTCGGCGATCCGGGCGTCGATCGCCGCGACCTCGCGGCGCAGCCGCTCCCGGACGAACCCGCATGGCGGCTCGCCGCGCTCGGCGAACGCCAGCACCTCCCTGATCTCATCCAGGGTCAGCCCGAGCCGCTGAGCCGCCTTGATGAACCGCAGCCGCTCCGCATCCGCCCGGCTGTAGGCCCGGTAGTTGCCGCCGGTGCGCTCGGGCTCGGGCAGCAGCCCGATCCCCTCGTAGTAGCGGATGGTGCGCGGGTTGAGGCCCAGCTCACCGGCCAGCTCCCCGATCCGCATCCAGCTCACCTCCTTCTCCCCCAGCTTTTCAGCTGGGGCTGCCGGTCACGCGGCAGTCGGCTCGAAGCCCAGGGCGGCCAGGGCCTCCCGCAGCCCCACCTCGCCCACGCGGGCCTCGTCGTAGGAGACCCGCACCTGGTTGGTGCGGTGGTCCGGCTCCACGCCGCGCACGCCCTCCATCCGGGACAGCGCGACGCGGATGGTGTTCTCGCAGCCCCCGCAGTGGATCTCCCGTACGGGGATCGTGACGGTGATCATCGTGGCCTCCTTCATGCCGCCGGTGTCTCCGGCGGCGCCGCCCTCACGGTAAAGCTTCCATTCGAGTAGAATGTCAAGCCGGTCCGGGCGGCACAACGCCAGAACCTCGCTTGACATTTCATCCGCATAGAAGGTTCACACTGGCTTTGAGAACCGGCTCGCCGGAGGCGGCCATGACCCTCAGCAAGCCGGAAAGCCGCAGGCTCGCCGCCATCGAGCACGCCCTGCAGGCCGAGGATCCCCGCCTGGCGGCACGCCTGAGCCGGCTGAGCGCCCGCCTGGGCCGCCGTTCCCCTGGCGGCCGGTACTGGGAAGGCGCTGCGCTGGTGACTGCGGTCGGCCGGGGCTTCCTGGGCGGACACGGCCGTGGTGCTCGCGGTAATAGCGGGCCTCGCCGCGGTCATCGCGCTCGCCCTGGCACGGTAGCGACGGGCGCTCACGCGGCGGGCCCGGCGCCGCCGGGCATGCCGCGGTGCCGCCCCCTTACCAGGATGCAAGCGCCTGGGCCTTCCCGCCGGCCTTGACCTTCTAGCGGCGGGAAGCTGTCGAATGTTAGTCATGGGCCAGCGATGTGGTGCCTGCCCTGGGCATGGCAGCGGAAGCGAATCGCAGACCGGGTGCCGGCCGGCGCGGCGAGCACAGGCCCGTGGCGAGACTCCCCGGCCCCGCTGCACGCCGAGGGGAGTGGTCCATGGAGGCTCTGACCGGCTGCTGGCGGCGTTCTTGGCCGGGGACCTGGATCCCGCCGTGGCCCGGCGGTGGAAGGAGCACCTGCGGGAGTGCGAGCGGTGCCGGCATGCGGTGCGCGAAGACCGGGACGGCCGCCGGGCCGCACGGCTGCTACGCCGCCCGGCTCCGCCGGGGCTGGCCGCGCGGGTCTGCTTCGCCGTCGAGATGGCCGCCGCTGGCCGCGCCGCCGCGCCGTGGCAGGCCGGTGCCGGGTGACGGCGATGTCTCGCCGTCAGCCCAGCGCTCCAGCGGGAGGTTCAGGTGATGCTCATCTCCAAGCCGGTGCCGTCGCGGTGGATTGCCCGGGCCCGGCGGCGGCCAGCCGCCACAAGATCATCTCCGGGGCGCGCTCGCCCTGGCCGCCGTGATCGCTACGGTAGCTGGGTGGGCCACGCCGGGATCGTCTGGCGGCGCGGGGCGCCTGGCTCAGCCTGCCGCGGCGGCCTTCACGCTGCCGCCCTTGGCCATCCGGGCAAGACCGTGTCGCTGCGCCAGTACGCCGGACACCCGGTCGTGGTGAACTTCTTCGCGTCCTGGTGCGGGCCATGCAACAAGGAGACGCCGCTGCTGGCCAGGTTCTACCGCTCCGGGCAGGCAAAGGTCAGCATCGTCGGGCTGGACGAAAACGACAAGACCAGTTCGGCGTTGAGGTTCGTGCGCAAGTACGGGGTGAGGTTCCCGGTGGGCTTCGATCCGGCGGTGCGGGCCGGGCGCGCCTACGGCGTCGAGGCGATCCCGCAGACCTTCTTCCTGAGCGCCTCGCATCATATTGTCAGGCACGTCTACGGTGCCTTGACCCTGCAAGAACTCAGGGCGGGAACCTCCCAGATCGCCCGGACACGTCGGGCTGCGGGGGCCTCGTCCCGCGCCGGGACCTGAACGCAGGGCACATCCTCGTGGTGCGCCTGAACTGGAGGTCTCACGCTCGGCAGATCAGTTCGCCTGGCTACGGCACCGGGTGCGGGCGCGGGGGTGCGCAGGGCATAGTGATGGCGAAGACGCCATGAGCAGCGGTGTTGAGCAGCTTGTCGTGTCCGGGCCGATGATCCTGGCCGCGCCGGTGGCGCTGGCGGCTGGCGTGGTCTCGTTCATCTCCCCGTGCTGCCTGCCGCTGGTACCCGGTTACCTGTCCTATGTGGCCGGCATGTCCGGCGCTGATGCCCAGCGCACCGGTCCCGTGCCCGGCGGTGCGCGGGCACGGGCGGGCACCGCCCCTGGGCCTGGGGCTCTCGGCGCCAGGCCGGGCCTCGCCGTCGCGGAGGGAGGCCCGGTGACCTCGGTTGGTGCGGGGCCGGTGGCTGCCGGGCGGGGCCGCACGGTGGCCGGCACGGCCCTGTTCGTGCTGGGGTTCTCGGCGCTGTCCGCCAGCTACGGCGCGGCATTGGCGGGCTGGGGAAGGTGCTGCAGGCCCATCAGCGGGGCCTGACCGTGGTGCTCGTCGGTGAAATACGCGGTCACGCCCCCGGCCGGCGGCGACCACAACCCCACCTGGCTGAACTGCGGCATCTACGACAAGCCGGTGCCGAACGAGAACGCGGTGCACGACCTGGAGCACGGCACGATCTGGATCACCTACCGGCCCTCCCTGCCGGCCTCGGAGGTCGCTAAGCTCCGTGCGTTCGTCGAGCGCCAGAGCGTCCTGTCGGCTGGCGGCCAGGCCGGCTCACGGTACATGGACCTGACCCCGTATCCCGGGCTCCCGGCCCCGATCATCGCGTCCTCGTGGGGGTTCCAGCTCCGGCTCGCCTCGCCCGCAGACCCGCGGCTGCAGCAGTTCGTGAACAAGTTCCGGTCTCCAGGACCTACACCCCCGAGTACGGCGGGCCATGCACCGGCGGCGCCGGCACCTCGCTCCAGCGGTAACAGCGGGCTCCCCGAACCAGGTCATCCGAGGGAGTTCTCGCACGCGGCAGGCAGCGGCTCGCCGCCGGGTACGCATGCCTGGACGGCCGCTGGTCCTGGCACCGGAGCGCCCCGGCATGGAGGCACCGCCGCCGCAGGCAGGAAGCACGGGCTATCCTGCGCAATGCCTGCTGCCAGGGCCCGTCTCACCCCGCGGTGTTGACGGCATGCCGCCTCTGGCGGTCACGCGCGGCGGGCGGCGGCCTCCAGGGCCTTGACCGGCAGCCAGCCGTCGTGTGACCAGGCGATCTTTCCTGAGCTGGATACGAGCGTGAACCAGGGCTGGTCCTGGACGCCGTACCCGTCGGCCACCCGCCCGGTGACATCGAGGCCGACCGGGTAGCCCAGCGGCCAGCCGATCCGCCGCAGGTAACCGCGGACCGTAGCGGTGGACGGCTCGGTGGCGGCCTCATCCACCGCGGCCAGCGGCGGCAGCCGGTGCCGTTTCGCCGCGGCCGCATACCGGTTGAGCGCCAGCAGGTGCGCGCGCAGATTGCTGACCTCGGCGAGCCAGGTGGCGAAGAACACGACCAGCCGCGGCTGGCCCGGTCCCAGGGTGAGCGTGCCCGAGGGCAGCCCGGGCAGCCTTACCTTGTCCTGGACTTCTGGCAGGCCGCCTGCCCGCCGTGCCGGGCGCTGGAGCCCCGGCTGGAGGCGTTCGCCCGCCGGCACCCGGGGGTGTTCACCGCCTACCGCATCGACATCGACACCGACCAGCACACCCCGGACCGGTTCGGCGTGATGAGCATCCCCACCTTGCTCTGGCTACGCGACGGCACCGAGGCCGCCCGCCTCGCC
>DPMS01000596.1 GCA_003541285.1 Actinomycetota bacterium | reverse complement strand
AAGACGGCATACGAGATTCGCCTTAGTCTCGTGGGCTCGGAGAATGTGTATAAGAGACAGCCCCGGCGGGCCCGCGGTCAGGCGCTGGCGGGAGAATCGAGGCCGAGCAGGCGGGCAGCGTTGTGCTTGAGGATCTTGGGCCGCACCTCGTCCTTGATGGGCAGCTTGGCGAAGTCAGCGAGCCAGCGATCGGGGGTGAGCAGCGGGAAGTCCGACCCGAACATGACCTTGTCCTGCAGCAGGCTGTTGGCGTACTGCACCAGCAGTGGCGGGAAGTATTTCGGCGACCACCCGGACAGGTCGATGTAGACGCCGGGCTTGTGGGTGGCCACGCTCAGCGCCTCCTCCTGCCAGGGGAACGAGGGGTGTGCCAGGATGATCTTCAGGTGGGGGAAGTCCGCCGACACGTCGTCGACGTACATCGGGTTGGAGTACTTCAGCCGGATGCCNNCCGGTCTGGCCGGTGTGGAACAGCGCGATCGTCCCGGTTTCCTCTATCACCTCGTACAGGCCGTACGCCACCCGGTCGTTCGGGAAGAAACCCTGGATGCTGGGGTGGAACTTGAAGCCTTTCACGCCATAACGTTCCACCAGCGTGCGCGCCTGCCTCACCCCGGCCTTGCCGCGGAACGGGTCAACAGAGCCGAACGGGATCAGCACGCCACCGCTGGCGGCGGCGGCTTCGGCGATCTCCTCGTTCGGCACCGGCGGGACGCCGGTTGCGTGCTCGGCGTCCACGGTGAACACCACCGCGGCCATGTCCCGCTCGCGGTAGTACCCGGCGATCTCCTCCAGGGTCGGCTTACGGGTCGCCGCATCCACCTTGAAGTACGCGGCGGACGCCACGTTCAGGGAATCGTCGAGGGAAGCCCTGCCCCGCGAGGAGACCTCGGCATGGGTATGCACGTCGATGGCTGCCAGCGAATCGACGTCCATGGATCCCCCTGTGCACGGGTCTGCGGGCTGCTCATGTTGTGCATAATCTTGACTATCGTAAGTGAGCTGCCCAACATGGGGAAGGGGACGATGGTATTTGCCCTGATCGGGGAGCTGATGTGGCGCAGCGCACTTGGGGCTCCGCTGACCGGGAAGCGAGCGGTGACGTGACCAGCAGCGACCCCGAGGCTGGCCCGCCGTCGGCGCGGCCACAATCGATCATGCTGGCGCTCCTGGGCGACTACGTTCTCGGCCGCGGCCTCTACGTCTACTCCGGCAGCTACATCGAGGCGCTCACCCGCGTCGGCATCTCCGAGCAGGCGACCCGTTCCACCCTTACCCGGATGGTCAACCGCGGCCTCCTCCAGCGCCGCCGCCAGGGACGGAGGATGTATTTCGGGCTGACGTCACGCTCGGAGGCGATCCTGCGGGACGGCGGGACCCGGATGTGGGACACCAGCGCGGTCAACGCCGAATCCGGCCGGTCCTGGACCCTGGTCAGCTTCTCCCTGCCGGAGGCATGGCACCGGCCACGGCACGACCTGCGGTCCCGCCTGATCTGGTCGGGATTCGGCATGCTGCACGCCGGGCTGTGGATCGCGCCGTCACAAGCCGACGTCACCGGGCTGATCGCCGAACTCGGCCTGGAGGATTACGTGCGGGTCTTCGCCGCCGAACCCGTCCACCCCGCCGACCTGGGCCGGCTGATCCGGGATGCCTATCACCTGACCGAACTCACCGGCCAGTACCATGGCTTCCTGCGCCGGTGGGACCGCCGGAGGCCGCTGCCCGGCCTGCCCGATGATCTCGCACGGGAGTTGCTGCTGATGGCCGAGTGGCTGCGTATCATCCGCGCCGATCCCCGGCTGCCGCTCGCGCATCTGCCCGCCGACTGGCCCGCATCGCGCGCCCAGCAGATCTTCCGGCAGACCCACGCGAGCCTGCATCCCCCGGCCGCACGCATCGCGGCCGGCCTGCTGGAGACGATCACGGCGGAGTGAGCCGCCGGCCCGCCGGAGACCATCACCGCTGGCTGGGCCGCTGGCGTCGATCAGGTGAACTGAGCCGCTCGCCGTCGGCACCGCGGATATGGTGGGGCGGGGATCGGAACGATCTGTCCCGATCCGGGAAGGGGCGGACCGGTGCACGGTAGCGGCTTAGCGCCCGGTGGCGGCCCGGTGCCCGGCGGCAGGCCAGCTCATGGCGGCGGCCCGGTGCCCGGCGGCGGCCTGCCCCCGGCAGCGCGGCGACGGGGGAAGCCGCCGCTTCTCGTCCTCGTGATGGTGACCGTCCTGGTAGTGGCCGCCGCCGGGGCGGCGGCTGGCTATCTGCTGCTGCGTACCATCGGCAGCCCGCAGCAGACCGCGGCCAGCTACCTGCGCGACTGGCAGCGGAGCGAATACGCCGCCATGGACAAGATCACCGTGAACAAGCCGCCCGGCGGGCTCGCGGGCCCGCTGCGCGCCGCGGCCGCCCAGCTCGGCATGCGCAGCATCCGCCTGGTGCCCGGCGCGGTGACGATCGGCGGCGGTACCGCGGTGGCACATTTCACGGCCAGCGCTGACCTCGCCGCCGGCCAGGCATGGACCTACCCGGGACAGCTGCGCCTGATCAAGCGGAACCGTCACTGGTGGGTGAGCTGGAGCCCGGGCGATATCTACCCGGGCCTGCAGGCAGGTGAGCGGTTCGTGCTCGGCGCCGTGTGGCCGCCCCGGGCGCAGATCCTCGCGGCCGACGGGACCGTCCTGAGCTCGCCCGCCGCGACCGCGCAGTCCGGCTCCCTCGCGCTGCTCACCGGCATTGTGGCCAGCGCCACCGCCGCCCAGGCGAAGGCGCTCGGGGCGCCATACCAGGCCGGCGACCAGGTCGGCCTCGGCGGGATCGAGCAGGCCTACCAGAAGCAGCTGGCCGGGCACCCGTCCCTCACGATCAAGATCGAGGGGCCGGGCAGCCGTCTCGACGCGACCGCTACCCGGTTCCCCAATTCCCCCGGCACGCCGGTCAGGACCAGCATCGTCATGGCCGACCAGATCGCCGCCTCGCACGCGGTGGCGTCCGCGGCGACATCCAAGCCGATCGACCTGGTCGCCATCCAGCCCTCCACCGGCCGGGTACTCGCCGTGGTCGAGCGGCCCGGCGGGTTCAACCGGGCGCTCCAGGGAGAGTTCCCGCCCGGCTCGACCTTCAAGGTCGTGACCGCCTCGGCGCTGGCGAAGACCGGGCTCGGGCCGTCGAGCACTGTGCAGTGCCCGGGCCAGACCAACATTGGGGGCAGGACCTTCCACAACTTCGACAACGAGCAACTCGGCACGACCAGCCTGCAGACCGCGTTCGCGATCTCGTGCAACACCACCTTTGCCATGCTTGCCACGCAGCGGCTGAACGGGTCGTCGCTCGCGTCGATGGCGCGCCGGTTCGGCTTCAACGCCAGCCCGGCCCTGGGCATCCCGGCCACGCTGGGGCGGTTCACGACGCCTCACGACCCGGTCGATCTGGCGGCGGACGCCTTCGGCCAGGGAACTGACATCGTCAATCCGCTCAGCCAGGCCAGCATGGCAGCCGCCATCGAGGACGGCAGCTGGCGGCCGCCGCAACTGGTGATCAGCCCGGCGCCGCCGCAGACGACCGGGCCACACAAACTCAGTCCCACCATCCTGAACGCGCTCCGGCCGATGATGCGGGCAGTGGTCACCATCGGCACCGCGTCCCATGTCGGCTTCCCACCCGGGGTCTACGGCAAGACCGGCACCGCCGAGTATGGCTCCGGCCCCAACCCCCCCACCCACGCCTGGTTTGTCGGCTACCGCGGGGACCTGGCCTTCGCGGTGCTGGTCGAAGGCGGGGGCGTCGGCGCGGATGCCTCCGGGCCGGTTGCCAACGCCTTCGTGCGCAACGCCTGAGGGGCACCCCCGGGCCATGGCGCAGCCAGGCCCGGGGCGGCCCATCGGTGCTGCTAGGGAAGCGGGCGGCCGGGGATGCCGACGTCGGTGGTCGCCACACCCGCGCCCACACCGCTGGTGAACAGCGCGAAGTTCGTGATGAAGATGTGGTCGCGGGTACCCCGGCCGGTCCCGAAGGCGATGTCAGAGGGCGTGTACAGGGGATCGCCGGCCGCGGACGACGCCAGCACGTGGAGCCTGCCGGCCGGGCTCACCCGCACGATGTCGCGTTCGGCGTTCGCTGCGACGTAGAGGTTGTCCCGGGTGTCCATGGCGACGCCGTCGGCTCCCCACAGCCGGCAGTCCGGGCCCGCGAAGACGCTCGCGGGGCCGGCGCCGCCGTCCTTCTCCACCGGGATGCGGACGATCGTGCCCAGAGTTGTGTTGGCGACGAGCAGGTCACCATGCCTGTTGAAGGCCAGGCCGTTAGGGCCGAGCGGGAACCCTGACGGATGGGGCTGGCCGCACGGCCCGTCCCCGGCCGTTCCGGCCAGCAGGGAGCTGTTCGACCACACCGACACCGAACCACCGCGGCTGACGCGGTAGATCACCCCGCCCACCGACTCCGATACGAACAGGATGCCCCTGCGGCCGAAGGCGAGGCCGTTGGGGAAAGAGCCCGGGATCGGGGCGAATTCGGCCGGGGTGCCGCCACCGGCCGGGATCCGCCACACACCGGTGTCGGCGGCGGTGCTGCCGACAAGGGCGACGTAGAAGTTGCCGGCCGCATCCAGCCTGATCCCCAGCGGGGACGAGCCGGCCGGGAACGTCGCGAAGACCGATCGATCGCCGCCAGGGGTGATCTTCATGATCTCTGCCTTCGTGTATATCGACAGGTACTTGTTGCCCTGCTGATCGATGGCGATGCTCTCGGGGAGTTCGGAGGCTGGCAGGTGCACGATCTGGACCACGTCTTCATCCGCCTGCGCGGGGGCAGGGCACACGAAGGCGGGCATCACAAAAGCTGCCACAAAGGCGAGGATGAGGCTGGTGAATCCGGTGAGGCGGTTTCGGTGCCAGATAAGCATAATTTTCCCCCTCGTGATGACGCGTGGCGCACGGCCTTTGTGCCCGATACATATCGCGAGGCATACTCGCAGGTCAGGACGCTACCAGTTTCCGAACTAACACAGGAAGACCGGTCACATCGCCAATTCCGGAACCGAGCGGCGAGCCGGGGAACGCTTCGTTGGTGTACGGCAGGATTATCATATGTTCCGCTGGCCCGGGATCGGCTCGACGCAGGGGATATACGATTCTGCAGCATACATAATGATGAATACTGTTCGCCGGATCTGATGCCGGACATATCTTCATGCCGCCGGCGCGGCGTGGGATACGCTCAGCGGCCGGTGCCCGCAGGCACAATCAGGCATAGCCCGAGCGGTGGAGGACGGACCTGTGGCCGAGGTGACCTGCCTGGAGATCTGCGCCGGGGCCGGCGGCCAGTCCCTGGGCCTGGAGCAGGCGGGATTCAGCCACGAAGCGGCCGTCGAAGTGGACCCGGACGCGTGTGAGACGCTGCGCCGCAACCGGGGCTCGCACTGGAAGATCATCGAAGACGACGTCCGCAACGTGGACGGGCACGGGTACGCGGGTATCGACCTGTTCTCCGGCGGCGTGCCGTGCCCGCCGTTCTCCATCGCCGGCCGGCAACTCGGCGCCGATGACGAACGGGACCTGTTCCCGCAGGCGCTGCGGCTGATCGCAGAGGCCGGCCCGCGTGCGGTCCTGCTGGAGAACGTTCGCGGGCTCGCCACCAGCCGGTTCGGCACCTACCGGGCCCAGGTGCTGGCGCGGCTGCAGGCGCTGGGGTACCAGACCTGGTGGGACCTGGTCCAGGCCAGCGACCATGGTGTGCCTCAGCTCCGGCCCAGGTTCGTGCTGGTGGCGATCAGGCAGCCCTGGGCTGGCTATTTCCGGTGGCCGCAGCCCTCGCCCTGCCCCCCGCCCACCGTCGGCGGCGCCCTGCACGACCTCATGAGCGGCCGTGGCTGGCCGGGAGCGGACGCATGGCGCGACGGCGCGCACGGCATCGCGCCGACGATCGTCGGCGGCAGCAAGAAACACGGTGGCCCGGATCTCGGCCCCACCCGGGCACGCGCGGCATGGAAGCGGCTCGGGGTGGACGGGCTGGGGATAGCCGGCGAGGCACCGGGCCCGGACTTCCCCCCCGGCGGCCTGCCCAAGCTGACCACCCGGATGGTCGCGCGCATCCAGGGCTTCCCCGACACCTGGGCCTTCTCCGGACGTAAGACTGCCGCCTACCGCCAGGTCGGCAACGCGTTCCCGCCGCCGGTAGCCAGGGCCCTGGGTGAGTCGATCCGCGACGCGCTGACCGCTCCTGCCCCGCTGCCCCCGGGCCGTGCCCGCCGCCTGGCGCTGTAAACCTCCAGATAGGGCAGGGCGTCCATCCGGGCGGCGATCGTTTCCGGTACCGGGGCCGGCAACCTGGGGACCGGGATGCCCCGGCGTGACAGCGACCTTCAACCCGGGCGAGTCGTGCACTGGGCCTTACGCGCTGCTCGGCACGGACATGCCGAGGGCTCCGGGAACATCTTCCGGTCGCCCGGTGGCCCGGCCTCTTCCAGGCAGGCGCTCGCGGACTCCGGGTAGGCGGAGAATCTTTCCGCGGTTTGTTGTTGGCATGGCGGCTGCGGCCGGCTCCTACCAGTGTCCGCACCCGTTGTGAAGAGGACCTCCCGATGAAGACTTTCCTGACCGCCGCCCTCACCGCCGTCGGCCTGATGACCTGTGCATGCACCAGCCAGGGCAGTTCCGCCACGCCGCAGGCCACGGTGACCGTGACCGCTCACGCGCAGACCGCCGTCACCAGCAGCCCGCCGGCCCAGGCATCCCAGCCGGCCGGAACAGCCCCCGCGGCCGCCCCGGCCGGCGCGCAGGCGCCCGCCCCGGCACCGCCACCCGCTCCCTGCCTGACCCGTTACCTCGGGGCGAAGACCGGCCTGTCGCAGGGCGGGCTCGGCAGCACCTACGTCGTGATCGTCTTCAAGAACCTCAACAACTACCCCTGTTCCCTCTACGGTTACCCCGGGGTCGCCCTGGACGCCGGCAAGCCGGCCACCGAGGTCGGCCTGGCCGCCGCTGAGAACCCGGCCACCCCCCGGGAACTGGTCATTCTCGGACCGCACAAGGACGCCAACGCGCTGCTGCGGATAGTCGAGGCGGCCAGCTACCCGCCCACCAAGTGCAAGCCGGTCGCCACCCAGTGGCTCCAGATCATCCCGCCGAACCAGACCGTGCCGATCTATCTCGGCTACACCTCCACCGCCTGCGCCAAGCCGGTCCGCATCCTGACCGTGGACGCGGTCCGGCCCGGATCGGGCGGCTGATCCTGGCCCTGCGAGCTGGCCCAGCGAGCTGGGCCAGCGGGCTGGGCCAGCGGGAGAGGAAGCTGACCGGGCCTACCCGGGCCCGGCGTAGGCTCCCGCGGTGCCGGGGAACAGCGCTTTGGTGATCTTGAAGTTCGCCACGTCGACGGTCGCGTCGGTGTGCAGGTAGACCGCGGCGTCCCGGAAGTACTTCTCGACCCCGACCTCCAGCATTGCCCCGTAACCGCCGTGCAGTTCGACCGCGTGCTGGCAGACCGCGAGGATTTCCTGGGATGCGAACACCTTCACCATGTCGCACAGGCGGGCCGCATCCGGGGTGTCCCCGTCGACCGCGATGGCTGCCCGCCGAAGCAGTGCGCCGACCGCTTCGAGCTTGGTCGCCATGGTGGCCACCCGCAAGGCGACCGCCTGGTGCTTGATGAGGATCCGCCCACCCTGAACGCGCTGCTGGACCCAGGCCGCCGTGTCCTCGTAGGCGGCGATGCCGACCCCGAGGTTCTTCGCCGCCACGATGATCTTGCCGGGCCGGAAGTAGACACCCGCCTTTCCCAGGGCGTCGCCGTGCGCGAGCAGGTGATCGTCGGGCACGCGGCAGTCCTCGAAGACGATCTCACCGTTGTTCATATAGCGGGCGCCCACGGTCTCGTTGCACCGGGTGATCTCGAGCCCCGGCGTGTCCCGTGGCACCAGGAAGCTGCTCGTGCCCTGGAGCATGCCGACGGACGGATCGGTGTTGGCGTACACCACGAACAGGCTCGCGTCATAGCCGTTGCTGATGAACTGCTTGCGGCCGTTGATCTTCCAGTAGCCGTCCTCGTGGACGGCCCGGGTGTCCATACCCGCCTCCGGCACGTTGTAGGGCAGCCAGCGGTCGGAGGCGCCCCGCGGCTCGGTGAGGCAGTGGGCCATCAGGAACTGCGGGTCCGCCAGGTAACGGGAGAACCACTCTTCCTGCAGGTGCCGCGGCGCGAGCGCGCGCAGCAGCACGGAGATCTTCCAGTTCTGGACGAGCTTGTCGGCGAGCCCCGAGTCGCCGCGGGCGAGCTCGGTCGCGATGATCGAGAAGGTCTGGGACTGGGTGGCCGGATCGAGCCCGACACCGCCGAACTCTTCCGGCACCCCCAGGCCGCGCAGCCCCGCCCGGTCGGCCTCCGCGAGGATCTGCGCCGGCAGCCGGGCAGCCGCGTCGAACGACCACTCGCGTTCCCGGTCCGCCTCGATGAACGGCCGGACCACATCATCGACGTAGCGACGGCAGGTCTCCCGCATCAGCCGCTGCTCCTGCGAGAGATACCTGTCCGGCACCTCGCCAATTCTGTCCATGACGCCTCGCTTCCTATGGGGCCGCCGCAGGATGGGAATCGGCCCGCGCGAGCACAGTTTCCCACCTGGCCCGCCCGTCCTGTCTGCCCCATATGCGGCCGAGGGCATGCCGGGCGTCCTCGCCGGGGACAGGCATGCCAGACGTGATGCCGCGAGTCAGCGTCTGGTCGCGCGGACCACGGAGTACACCCCGGCGGGCAGTGGTGCGCCGCGAACCTCTGGCGCCAGGCCGGCCTCGGCCAGTTCGGCGAGGACGCGTCCCGGAAGGGCAGCGCGGTGACGTCGGCACGGACGACGGCGCCCCTGCCGGGCGCGGCGAACGTCCACCAGCGGTCAGCAAGCCGATCCGGCCGGGAACTCCGGCGCGCGGTCACCGGCTACCGCTCGAAGAGGCGACGTGCCAGCGACCAGGCTCGGCCGGGGCGAGCCCGCTCCGGAGCCACCCAGCGCGCGCGCCCCTCCGCCGCGCCGGGCTCCGCGAGATGCTCTGTGAGCATCTCGGCCCACAGCGGCTCGATGAACTGGTAGGTCACCAGCCGTTCCAGGTCGTGGTAGGCGTCGAAGCCACGTGGGGTGAGCCGGTAGCCGCCGGGAGCCTGGCGCAGCATCCTGGCGAGCACGAACGGGGAGAGCCCGGCGTGGGCCGCTGCTGCCACGGCCCTGCCGTAGGACTGCGTCATGGCATGCCGGTCGACCCCGCCAGCATAGGCCTGCCAGAACGCGTCGTACGCCGCGCCGCCCCACCGGCCCAGGTGCAGCCACCGGGCGATCGGTAGCTGGCCCTGCTCGACCGCGTCGGCGTAGGTGGCGACCCCGAAGTGATTGACGTAGAAGTCGCGGCCGGCGAATGAGGAACTGCCCGCGCCCATGCCCAGGAAGCGGCGCCGTGTGATCGAGGTGTACGGCACGGACCCTCGCTTGTTCAGCGTCCAGACCGATCGGCGTTCGTAGCCCATTGACTGCGCGAGTTCGGTCGCCTGGCCAAGCACCGCGTGCTCGCGGCGGCGGTCGTGCCGGGCGGTGCCGAACGGCGTGAAGCCAAAGCGCATCAGCGGGTACGTGGACACCTGGTCTACGCCGAGTTCCAGGCAGGTGCGCACATCGTCCAGGAAGGCCCCGGGAAACGCGTCCTCGTCCTCCCACGCCACGTCGACGATCAGGTCGACGTCCACGCAGGCGAACCGGCCGAGCGCGGTCTCGACCGCCGCCCGGCTGGCCGCCGCGTCATGCGGCCGGCCGAGCCGGCGAAGCACCCCATCGTGAAATGACTGGGCCCCGATGCTGACCGCCGTGATCCCCATCGCGGCCAGCCGGTCGAGCCGCTCCGGGGTGCCATGATCCGGCAGCACTTCCACCGCTCGCTCGCCGGATACCGGGATCCGCTGGATCACCTCGGCCAGTTCGTCCGGGTACATCGTTGGCGTGCCGCCGCCGATATACAGCGACGTGAACGGCGCGCCGTGAGCCTCGCCGTGCGCCGCCACGTACCAGTCGACCTCGCGGCGCAGCGCCGCGAAATACCGGCGGGCCAGGTCCTCCTCCGCGAGCACCTTGTTGTACGGGCAGAACGGGCAGATCCACGGGCAGAACGGCACATGCACATAGGCGCCGACCGGGCCGTCGAAGGACGCCAGAACGGCGGGTGGCCGTAGCGAAGCAGCGGCGGCGGTGCCGGCCGGAGCGCTCATCGGGGCCACCCCCTCGTATCCTGCTCAGCCGATCACCGTCCACCGGCTCCGGGCCAGGGCACAAAGGCCTCTTCCCCTGGTGACCAGCCATCAGCGGCCCGGCGCATCAGCCGGCCGTGACCGGCGGCGGCCAGTGCGCTGGACTGGTGAGTGACGGTGGAAGCCTGGTGTGCGGGCCGCCCTTCGCCGCATCGAGCTGAGCCTGGGTAAGAAAGATGCTCCCGGTGAGGTCGGCGCCACCAAGGTCAGCGCCCCTGAGGTCAGCCCCGGTGAAGTCGGCCATCCTGAGGTCGGCGCCGCGCAGGTCAGCGCCGATCAGACGCGCGCCGCGCAGGCTGGCGCCGGCGAGATCGGCTCCCCGGAGATTTTTCCCGATGAGGTCGGCGCCGCTGAGATCGCCTCCCTGCCCCCGGGTACCGGCCCGCACCAGTTCGCTGGCGCGAAGCAGCAGCGTATTGACGGTCCGCCGGTGCGCTGAGACATCCAGCGCGGCAAGGGCACCGGGACTGCCGTAACCGAGCCGTTCGGTGGCGGCGAAGGCGCGGCTGAGTTCATCATGCAGCGGCCCGGCGGGCGGCAGCGTCAGTGCCTCGCTGAGGTACCAGAGCAGCTCATGGAGCTGCCGCATGACCGTGAAGACTGCGAACATCTGGTCCGCGATTGCTGGCTCCCGCCGCCAGTCCTGCCCGCCGAATGTGACCTGGGCGACCTTCTGCCCGGCACCAAAGCAGTCGTAGGCGGCGCAGCCGCCGAACCCGGCCCGCCGGAGATGATCGTGGATGGCGCAGCGGAAGCCTGGCCGCAGGTTCGGGCAGGGCTGCCCGGCCTCCTTGTCGATGGCGAAGTCCGCCGACACCGAGAAGGCTGGCACGACACAGCACAGCCCGAAGCAGCGCTCACAGTCGGCGCGTAGCGTGGTCATGATCCCACCGGGCGGATTCGGTGTCAGCAGTTAAGCAGCACCGTATCCGGGTCAGAGGTCCGGGATGCAAAGATCGAGATTGGGCTGCTCGATGCCGCCGTCGACCTCGAGGATCTTCCCGGTGATGTAGCCGGCGGCCGGTGAGGCGAGGAACACGGCCGCGGCCGCGACGTCTTCCGGGTCGCCGATCCTGCCCAGCGGGGTGGCCCGTTCCATCTGCCCGCGCAGGGTGTCGTCAGTGAGCACGATGTCCAGCGCCGAGGTCGCCGCGGCACCGACGGCGATCGCGTTCACCCTGATCCGGGGGGCCAGGTCGGCAGCGGCCAGCCGGGTGTAGTGGGCCAGCGCAGCTTTGGCGGTGCCGTAGGCGAGATAGCCTCGGCCGGCGACCCGCCCGACCGCCGAGGAGATGTTGATCACCGCGCCGGTCCCGCCATCCGCGGCACCGGTGAGCAGATGGGGAACCGCCGCCTCGGTCAGGCTGTGCACGACCGCGACGTTGAACTGGAAGGCACTCAGCAGATGCTTCGGCCTGGTCGCGAGGAACGGCCGCGGCAGCGCGCCGCCGGCGTTGTTGACCACGATGTCCAGCCGGCCGAACGCGTCGACCGCCGCCGCGGCCAGCCCGGCCGCAGTGTCGAGGTCGCTCAGGTCGGCGGGAACAACCACGGCGCTGCGCCCGCAGGCTTCCACCTCGCGTGCGACCTTGGCCAGCTGGTCCTCGGTGCGCGCTGAGATCACCACGTCAGCTCCGGCCTGCGCCAGGGCGACCGCCGTCGCCGCGCCGATTCCCCGCCCAGCACCGGTCACGACGGCCACCTTGCCGGTGATCCGGAAACGATCGAGGATCAAGAGCCTGCCTCCACGGTCTGGGTACGCTCGGCGGTGATCACTCCCGACAAAAGTAGAACAGGTTTCAGTCAGCGGCAAGGCATGCGGCGCGTACCGAGCAAGCGCTAGGGAGGTTCGGCCAGGGCCTGAGATACTGATCCCGTGGCAACGACCAGGAAGAGCCAGGCAGGCGGCCGGAACGGGCCAGCGGACACGGCAGCCCCGCCGGGCGCCACCGCCCCACCGGGTGCCACCGCCCCCGCGGGCGCCGCCCCCGCCGACGGGTCCACGCGGTCCGAACGCCGCACCCACCTGGTCCTGCTCGCCGGCGAACTCTTCGCCCAGAAGGGCTACCGCGCGACAACCGTGCGCGAGATCGCCGACGCCGCCGGGATCCTGTCTGGCAGCCTGTACCACCACTTCGACTCCAAGGAGTCCATCGGCGACGAGATCCTGTCCGGCTTCATCAACGAGATTCTCGCCGACTACCACAGGGCCGTCGCGTCGGCGGACAGCCCACGGGCCGCGATCGAGCAGATCGTGCGCTCGACAAGCCGCACGCTCTCCCAGCACCGGGCGGCCCTCGCGATGCTGCAGAACGACTGGAATTACTTCAGCACCCAGCCCCGGTTCGCCTACCTGCCCATGGCGCTGCGCGAGATCGAGCGGATCTGGATCGCCCAACTGGAGCTTGGCAGGGAGCATGGCCTGTTCCGGGCCGATCTGGACGCGAAGCTCACCTACCGGCTGATACAGGACGTCCTGTGGATTCCCGGCCAGTGGCGCCGGACCAGCCGCTACCGCACCGATCAGGTCGTGGACGGATTCCTGCGCATCCTCTTCGAAGGGATCGCGGCCCGGCCTTAGGGGCTCTTCACCAGCGACGCTGAGCCGGATGACTGTTACGCTCGCACCAAGCAAGCGTTTGGTTCCAGGTGGAGCTGGGTGTTTCAGGCCAGAGCGGACCGGGAGGAATCATGGGCCGGCTCGACGGCAAGGTCGCGCTGATCACCGGTGGCGCCCGGGGAATGGGCAAATCCCACGTGCGCCACTTCGTCGCCGAAGGCGCGCGGGTCGTGTTCGGCGACGTGCTCGATGACAGGGGCGAGCACGTCGCCAGCAAGCTCGGCGAGCAGTCCTGCCGGTACGTGCACCACGACGTCACCAGCGAAACGGACTGGGCCGCCGCTGTCGCTGCCACGGTGGAGGCTTTCGGCCGGCTGGACGTGCTGGTCAACAACGCGGGCGTACTGAAGTTCGCCAGGATCGCCGACATGACGCTGGCCGATTTCCGGCGGATCCTTGAGGTCAACGCGGTCGGCTGCTGGCTGGGCATGAAAGCGGTGACCGAGCCGATGACCGCCGCCGGCGGCGGGTCGATCGTCAACATCTCCTCGATCGAGGGCTTCACCGGGGCGGCCGGCCTCTCGGCCTACAGCGCGAGCAAGTTCGCGGTCCGCGGCATGACCAAGGTGGCCGCCCGCGAACTCGGCCAGTTCGGCATCCGGGTCAACTCGGTCCACCCCGGCGGGGTGCTCACCAGCATGACCCTTGCGCAAGCCGAGTCGTTCGAGCAGGCTGACGGCGGCGCATTCGTTAAGTCAATGCCTTTGTCCCGGTTCGCCGAGCCGGTGGAAATCTCGCGGCTGGTGGCCTTCCTGGCCTCCGACGAGTCGTCCTACTCGACCGGCAGCGAGTTCATCGCCGATGGCGGCATCCTGGCCGGGCCCGGTTACTGACGACAAGGAGCATCCCGGAATGGACCAGGTGCTGACACTGGACGGGCGGGCGGCGATCGTGACCGGCGCGGGTAACGGGCTGGGCCGGGCGGAGGCGCTCGCGCTGGCCGCGGCCGGGGCGCACCTCGTGCTCAACGACCTGCCGGGGGACGCGGTGCATGCGGTGGCCGACGAGATCACGGCGGCAGGTGGGCAGGCACTCGTGTCCGCCGGGGACATCGGGGAATGGGCGACGGGTGAGCAGCTCGTGACGGCCGCGCTTGACGTGTATGGGCGGCTGGACATCGTCGTCAACAACGCCGGGGTGCTCAGGGACCGGATGATCTTCACGATGTCCGCCGAGGAGTGGGACCTGGTCCTGCGGGTGCACCTGCGCGGCCACTTCGTGACCACCCGCTTCGCCACGGCTCACTGGCGGGAGGAGAGCAAGCGGTCAGGCGGGCCCGTTTACGGCAGGATCGTGAACACCTCATCCGAGGCGTTCCTGCTCGGCTCCCCCGGCCAGCCCAATTACGCCGCGGCCAAGGCCGGCATCACCTCGCTGACCGTGACCACCGCGCGCAGCTGCGGGCGGTATGGCGTGCGTGCCAACGCCATCTGCCCGCGCGCGCGGACCGCCATGACGGCGGAGCTGATGGGCGCACCACCCAGTGGCGCGGTGGACCCGCTCGCCCCCGAGCACGTCGCGCCGCTGGTGGTATATCTCGCGGGCCCAGCGGCAGCCGGGATCAACGGTGAGGTGTTCGTGGTGCACGGCGGTGTCGCCGCGGTGATGGAGCCGCCCAGGATCCGGGCGACGTTCCTGGCCGCCGATCACGGCTCGGCCAACGGCATGTGGACACTGGACTCGGTGGCGGCAGCCCTGGGACCGGCGTCCGCCGGTGAGCCCCCCGCGGCCGGTTTCGCCTGCGAGGGCACCCTTGCCCTGGCCACCGGGACCATCGGCTTTCCCGGGACCCAAGGATGAAGCAGCGCGACCGGGTCGCCATGACGGCTGACGAGGTATCGGCCCTGCTGGCAGAGTCGCGCAAGGTCCAGCTGGCGACGATCAACCAGGACGGGACGCCGCACCTGGTGACCATGTTCTATGTGCTGCTCGGCGGCAAGATCGCGTTCTGGACCTACCGCTCCTCGCAGAAAGCACGCAACCTGGCCCGTGACCCGCGGGTGACCTGCCTGGTGGAGACCGGGGAGGAGTACTTCGACCTGCGCGGGGTGGCGGTTTCCGGCCTTGCCCGGGGGGTCGAGGACCCGGCCGGCGTGCTGGAGATAGGCCGGGGTGTCGCCGCCGGGATGGCAGGCGTGCCCGAAGACGCGGTCGAGGAGTACGTGGCACACGCCGCCCGCAAACGGGTGGGGTACATCGTCGAGCCGCGGCGGACCATCTCCTGGGATCACCGCAAGCTGACCTAGCCTGGCTGGCGGGGCAGCGGCCCACCCCCGACGGGAAGGTGGGCGCCGGCGGCCTCGGGGGAAGCCGCCAGCGCCCACGTCTGCTCAGGCGGCCGGGCCGCTGGCGAGAACCAGCGCCGCGGAATGCGTCAGGCCGGCCTGGTCTGTCCAGCCGATGGTGACGCTGTCCCCGGGATGGTGCTGGCCCAGCGCCACCTGGAGGCCGGACGGCGAGGAGATGGGGTGACCGCCGGCCGATGTGATGACGTCGCCTGCTGCCAGGCCGGCACCGTCGGCGGGTGAGCCGGGGACGACCCCGGAGACCACCGCCCCTGAGCCAGCAGCGATGCCGCTGGCAGCGGCGGTGTCCTCGGACATGATCGCCACACCGAGGAACGCGGTGGCGCCGGTGTGCACCGTGGCGGAGGATCTGCCCGCCTCGATCTGGCTGGCGATGGCGGTCGCCTGGTTGATGGGGATGGCGAACGCCTCGGTCCTGGTCTGCCCGGACTGGATCTGGAACCCCTCGGTGCTGGCTCCGTCTACCCGCCCTGCGGTGTTGATGCCGATCACCTGCCCCGCGGTATTGACCAGCGGCCCACCCGAGTCACCCGGCTGGATGGCAGCGTTGTGGTGGATGAGGCCGGTCAGCTGCTCGGCGGTGCCTGACGACTGGTCCGCCGCGGTGATGGACGCACCGAGGCCGGTTATCGTGCCGGTGACGACCGACGGGGTACCGCCCTTTCCGCCGGCGTTGCCCAGTGCGACCACCTTCTGGCCGACCGCGGCCCTGGTGGAGTCGCCCAGGGTCACGGTCTTCAGACCGGACGCCCCGCGCAGTTGCAGGACCGCGATGTCGTGGCTCTGGTCGTAGCCGGTCACGGTGGCCTGGTAGGTGCGGCCGTTGCCGACATCGGTGACCGCGATCGACGTGGCGCCCCTGATGACGTGGTTGTTGGTCAGCACCTCACCCGATGGCGTCAGCACCAGGCCGGTGCCGGCCGCCTGGGCCTGCTGGTAGCCGAGGGTCGTGACGACATCGACCAGGCCTGGATCTGTCTGCGCGGCAATCTGGGACGTAGTCAGCGCGGAACGGCCCGAGATGGCCTTTCCTCCCCATAGCCCGCCCGCCGTTCCTCCCCATAGCCCGCCCATCGCGCCCGCTGCCAGGAAGCGGCGCCGGCGCGGGTGCCGGACATGCCCGCCCGGGCCTTCGCCGCCACCGCCGTCGCCGGGTGGGCTGCCGGGACCGGGCGGCCCGCCCGGGCCGGGCCAGCCTGCTGGTGGTGACGCCCCCCATTGCCCCTGCCCCGCTGGGAGCCGTGGATCGTAGATCGTGCTCATCGGGATATGCCCCCTTGGTACGCCACATTCGTCCTGCCGTACTTCTACGGTGGCTCGCAAACCTGGGGGGAAACTGAGAGCAAACTGACTGCGGGCAGGGTTCCGGCAAGCCTGCGGGCCCACGCCGCCACCCCGCCGGGCCAATCCCCTGGGATCACCGCAAGCTTGGGGAATATGGCACAGCGGCAGCGGTTGGATCCGGGCATGAGGGCTGTTGGGGTAACCGAGTTCGGCGGGCCGGAGGCGTTGCGCATCGTGGAGCTGCCAGGCCCGGTGGCCGGGCCCGGCCAGGTGCGCATCCGGGTGCATGCGGCAGCGGTGAATCCGACCGACACCGGGGTGCGCAGTGGCGCGCGGCCTGACCTGTACAAGGACGTGCCACCGCCCTACGTGCCGGGGATGGACGCCGCCGGTGTGCTCGAGCAGATCGGCGAGGGCACCAGCACGGACCTGCGGATCGGCGATCACGTGATGGCCATCGTGGTGCCCGCGGGCTCCCATGGCGCTTATTCGGAACGGATCGCGGTCCCGGCTGAGTCCGTCGCCCGGGTGCCGGCCGGCGCGAGCGACGTGGCGGCGGCGACACTGCCGATGAATGGCCTGACTGTACGGCTGGCTCTCGACGTCCTCGGCCTCCGGCCGGGGCAGACGCTCGCGGTCACCGGGGCGGCCGGCGCGGTCGGCGGTTACGCGGTGCAGCTTGCGAAGGCCGAGGGCCTGTTCGTCATCGCGGACGCCTCACCAGCCGATGAGCAGCTCGTCACCGATCTGGGAGCCGACGTCGTGGTCAGGCGGGGTGAGGATTTCAGCGAGCAGGTCCGGGAGGCAAGCCCGGATGGGGCTGACGGGGTCATCGATGCCGCCCTCCTCAATGACGCGGTGGTCGCGGCGGTACGTGACCGTGGCCGGATCGCGACGCTGCACGGTTTCCGGGGCGAAGAGGAACGAGGCATCGCCTTTTATCCGGTACTCGTCCGCAGCTACGCCCATGAACAGTCAAAACTCGACCGGCTGCGCCAGCAGGCGGAGGACGGCATCCTCACGCTCCGGGTGGCACGCACATTCCCGGCCGAGCAGGCCGCCGAGGCTCACCGCATCCTGGAAGCGGGCGGCACCCGGGGCCGGCTGGTCCTGGAGTTCTGACCGGAAAGGCGCGGGAGTTCCGCCACCTCGGGCGCCCTGTCTTGCAGCAGCCGGCGGGCGGTCCTAGCTGCCCGGCCTGACGACAAAACTGCCGATGCCGTGAACTGTCTCGATCAACCCCTCTTCCCGCAATGCTTCGAGCGCCTGACGCACCGTCCCCATAGCCACGCCGTACTCCTAGGACAGGCACCGCTCTCCCGGCAGCTTGCCGGACAGTTCCCCGCGCTCGATCTGGCCGCGCAGGATGTCGGCGACTTGCCGCCACCGGAGCACGGGGATGTTGGGGTCGATGATCACGGGAGGACGGTAACTGACTAGGGACAACATCATTTCACTTGATATCTGGAGACGGCGAGGTACTGCACTTCAGCCCGGCCGAGTGGGCGGAGCCTCTCTGGGAGAGATCTGCGAAACCCGTCCAGCCTGCGGTAAGGCTGGACCGTTGGTCAGGGCAGACCCCAGGTTTTCTTGATCGTTACCCCCGGCAGCCGGTGCACACCAGTGCTGGCTAAGCGGCTAGTGACTCGAACAGATGTTCACTATGGGCTGACTTGCTGTCAGGTAAGGCTTTGCTGGCTGCTGGGCATACTTCTGCCCCCACTGTGCGTCAATACTTTGTAGAAGATCGCGCTTCGTGCGCGGTGCCGGGAGGCGAGGCGAAGGAGGCTGTCATGGATACGCCGCCTTACTCAGCCATGACTATCGCCAAGTGGTTCATCGCCTGGGCGGAGGCAGAGGATGAGGAGCTGTCTAACCTCAAGCTCCAGAAGTTGCTCTACTATGCCCATGGCCACCACCTGGCCCGCTACGGTACCTCGCTGTTCACGGAGCAGGTGCAGGCATGGTCACACGGGCCAGTGGTGCTATCGGTGTACCGGGAGTTCAAGCGCTTCGGAGCCTCTTCTATTGTCCTGCCAGACTCGGACCCCTTCACCTGGGATGATGTCGATCCGTCCACGGCTCAGTTTCTCAGCCAGGTCTGGAACACCTATGGTGGGTTCTCCGCAGGGCGCCTCCGTAACATGACGCATGCCGAGCCGCCTTGGCGCGACAACTGGCGGGGCGAGGATGACCGGGGTGTGGTGATCCCCTCTGCTGACATGCAGCAGTACTTCAGCCGACTTCCGGCTGCCGCTGGCTGATGGCGAAGAAGGACCGGGGAAGACGGCCGCCGGCAGCGAGCGGAATCCTCCGCCCAGCACCTGAGGTGCGGAACTACGACAACGAGACGCCGAAGTTTTGCCTGCATCATGTAGTTCGCGAGTTTGACGTAACTGCCTTAAGCGCTCAGCGGCAGGCTGCGTTCGCCAGGACGCTCCAGCGGCTTGCGGCTCGCCGCTGGGTGGATCTCATCACCGCCCCTCGCCATGGCACGGGCAGCGAGTTCATCCCTGCCGCCCAGATCAAGGCGTCCATCCCGGCCCGGTTTCAGGATAGGGAGCGATTCCTCGTCTTCCGCTATGACGGAAGGCTCCCGATGGCGGGTGCTCGGGTAGATGACGTCTATCACGTGCTCTGGATTGAGCCTGAGTTCAACCGCTTGTACGACCATGAGTAGGGAGCCCGGCCCTGGCGCAGTCGGAATGCGTGAGGCAAGGAAGATCCGACGGATCGCTGATCGCGCTGGGAGCGCTACCCAGGCCGTCCCAAGGGTGACTGCGGCTGGGCTGCCCTGAGCCTCGTCACAAAGACCGCTATTCCACGGTTGGCCAGCCGACCTCCGCCCATACGGTCTGGCCTGTGGCAGTGACATCGTGGCCGAACTTGTCCGCCAGAGCGGCGATGATGGCCATGCCGCGCCCGTACTCGTCGTCGGGGCGCGTGTCGTCCGGGCGGGGGTGCCATTCACCCGTTCCTGAGTCGGAGACTTCGATGCGTGCCCACCCGGGTTCGGTGCGGATGATGACGGCGAACTCGCCATCAGCCTCACCAGCCGGGCTGTGGCAGATGGCGTTGCTGATCAGTTCGGCGGCGATTAATTCCATGTCGTCGGCGCGCGGCGAGTCAGCCAGAATGCCGCGCACGAAGTGGCGTGCGGATGGGACGATGGCGGGCAGGCCGGGGAAGGTGACGGAGGTCTCCATGCCCGGTGCTCCCTTGCCTCAGGCGACACAAAGCTGAGTACACAGCTTGCACCTGAGTACACACCTTCGTCAAGCTTGTCGTGTGCCGTCACCCACATACCAGCGCATAGCTGACGACCTGAGGCGGGCCATCGTTGATGGCGAGTTGCCGCCCGGCAGCAAACTGCCCAGCCGTCACGAGCTGGCCCGCCAGTACGAGGTCTCCGACCGGGTGGCGGTTGAGGCTGTGCGCCTGCTGGTGGCCGAAGGGTTCGTAGAGGCCAAGTCGGGGTCCGGGTCTTACGTGCGCCACCGCCCGGAGATGCAGCGCCTTACCCGTTCCTGGTACACCCACCGCAACGGTGGCTCACCGTTCCGGGCCGCAATGGCCGCCGCCGGGCGCCCCGGCACGTGGGAATCCTCTACCGAGCGCGCTCCCATGACCCCCCCCATCGCGGCACGGCTGGCCGCCCGCCCTGGTGACCCGGCCATGCGGACGTGGTACACGTTCCTGGCAGACAATGAGCCCGTGATGCTCTCGCAAAGCTGGGAACCGCTGTACCTGACCGAGGGGACGCCGGTCATGCTCCCCGAGGAAGGACCGCACGCCGGGTGCGGCGTGGTGGGGCGCATGGCCGTGATCGGCCAGCAGATCACGCACGCCGAGGAAGCCGTGAGCGCCCGCCCGGCGCTGGCCGCCGAAGCCGGCAGGCTGAAGATACGGCCCGGTGGCCTCGTGCTGACGATTGCGCGGACCTACCACACCGACCAGCGGCCTGTGGAGACGGCAGACATCACCATCCCGGTCGAGCGGTACTCGCTGGTCTACGAGATTCCCGTGCAGTAGGGCGGCGGCATATAAGCAGGGTGGTCACCTGCCTGGCCGCCCCGCTTCGCTGCACTTCCCGTTAGCGGGCGTCATGGCGACATGCAGGAAGTCGGCGCGTCTTCCAGCGCGAGTGAACAGCACGGTCCGGCCCGCTGGCGTCGGCCAGCCACTGGTCAGGCCGAAACGATCTGGTGAGTCACCAGGGCATCAAGGAACCACAGGTCCGGCTCGGCTGTGCCAGCCAGCATCGAACCGAGCTGGTCACCAGAGACCAGATCCCACCGGAACGGCAGGTTCGCCTCGGCCGGCCCGCGCACACCTCAATGATTGCCGACGGCAAAACGGCCTAACCGACGAAATAGGCCTCGCGGTACTCCCGGCAATGATGGAAGGCCTCGGAACCCCGGCGCTGTCCGTCGCGGAGCCGTTCGCTGTTCCCGGGTTCCCCACCCGGCTCCGGCTCGTCAGCGGCGATGCGGTCTTCGCGGGTCACCTCTGGCTCCGGCATGCCGTTGAGCAGTCCGGCCCGTCCCCGAGCTGACGAAGCTGCCGCGCCGTTCATCACGAGCCAGCCGCCTGCTCGGCGGAGGCCTCCGCCGGAACATGGTCCGGCGTGGTGACCGGCAGGCTGCTTCCGGTGCTGAGCGGACGGCCGAACCCGAGCCCCAGGATTGCTGCCGTGACGACGATGATCGTTACCGACGTCATCTCCGCGGCACTCACAGACAAGGTCGCGAGCAGAGGCGAGCCCGGCACGACCAGGAACCAGGCCGCGGCTGCCAGGGTCGAGGCCGCCATCTCCAGGTATGGCACCCGGTGCTTGTCCGCCAGCAGGTGGCCGCCGAGGGGGTGCTTCTTCCTGTCATCGAACTTCCGCCGGTAGGCCAGGTAGATCGCGGCGGGTGTCAGCGCCAGCGCGAAGGCGAACAGCGTCCACCGGTAAGGAAGGTATGAGGTCGGCTGATCCCGGATCATGAGGGCGAGGGCGCCGCTCGTCACCGCGGTGTAGAGCGCGAGCACCTCAATGGGGATAGCGCTGATGACGACATCCCTCAGCCGCTCGTAGTCGCGTCCAGGACTCCGCGACGTCACAGGTGTGCCTGGTTCCGTCATGTCACGCTCGACGGCCAGATCGGTAACGGAACGAATGCTCATCGCGGGCCTCCAGACGATTGGCTGCTTATAACGCCTGAATAACGCTGCCCCCGCCCACCCGCTAGGGGCTTTGGTTGGCGCCGGCAGGGTCTTCCGCACTGGCAGCGGGCAGCCGGCGAACGGCCGGCCGCCAGGCGCTGTGACCCCTGCGCAGAGGTCCCGGCTACCCGGCGCCCAGGTTCTCCGGGCTCGGCCCCCTGCCCAAGGGCCTCATCTTCCATGCCGGCGCCAGGACGATCACCGGCACACCGGCGGCCGGCCGCGCCGGCACCTACTACATCGCCATCGCCGCCAAGAACAGCTCCGGCATCAGCATCCAGCTCCTCATGATCGTCGTAACCTGAGCCTCACAGGCTGACCCGCCACCGCCCGGACAACCGCCAGGACGACATCTGTCGTGAGCACGCGCATCACCGAGGTGACCAGCAGGACCTACCGGCTGCCGATGCCGCGGCCGTGGGGTCCGGACGTCACCTGCCAGTACCTGATCGCGACCACCGTCGAAAGCAGCGACGGTGGCAGCGGGCAGGGCTTCAGCTGGGCTGTCCGCGCCGGGGCGCAGGCGATCCAGGCCATGGTCGACGCGGACTGCCGGCCGGTCGCCGAGGGCGGCCCGGTGGCGCCCGCTGCGGCGTGGGACCGGCTGTGGTGGCACCTGCGGGAGGCGGGCGGGGGCATCGCCACGCTGGCGATGGCGGCGATCGACACCGGCCTGTGGGACCTGCGGGCCAAAGCCGCCGGGCTGAGCCTGGTCGACCTGCTCGGCCGGCAGCGCGACCGGGTGCCGGTCTACGCCAGCGGCGTCAACCGGCACCTGACGCTGGAAGAACTCAAAGAACAGGTGAGCCGCTGGGTCGCGGCAGGACATACCAGGTTCAAGATCAAAGTCGGCCTGCCCGGCCTGGATGAGGACGTCGAACGGGTGGCCGCGGTGCGGCGGATCATCGGGCCCGGCCGGCTGCTCATGGTGGACGCGAACCAGTTGTGGGACCTGCCGACCGCCCGCCGGGCCGCGAGGACCCTGTCGGCGTACGGCATCCACTGGCTGGAAGAGCCGCTGCCGGCCGAGGACATCCAGGCCTACACCCGGCTGCGGGCCACCATCGACATCCCGGTCGCGGCCGGTGAGAGCCTGTACACCGAAGCCCAGTTCCGGGACGTGCTGCTGGCCGGCGCTGTCGACTACCTCCAGCCGAATGTCTGCCGGGTCGGCGGCATCACCCCGTTCCTGCGCATCGCCAGGCTCGCCCGCCTGTTCTCCGTCCCGGTCATGCCACACCTGCTGCCCGACATCTCCGGGCAGCTGGCGCTGTGCCTGCCACTGCCGGGGATGGTCGAGGACATCGACGAAGGATCCTTCGCCGCGCTCGGCGCGCTGGCCCGGCCCAGCGGGGTGGTGGTCACCGGCGACAGCCTGCAGGCGCAGACCGGGCCGGGGCACGGGCTGGTCTTCGCCACCGGCACCCTGGCGGAGGTAGCCGGGTGACTGGCCGCGAAGAAGACAGGCTGCCCGCGCAGACCAGCCGGCCAGCTCGTCCACCCAGCCGGCGTGGTGGTCGAAGGTAGAACACGTTCTAGTTGTCTGGAGCGTACCCCGGGCCCTGTGCCGCCGCCAGGTACGCGGGCCGCTCGCCGCCGCCGTGCAGCAGCAGAGCCGCGCCGCTGACATAGGACGCCAGCGGCGAGGCCAGGAAAAGGCAGGCGTCCGCGACGTCGNNGGTGGCCACCGGTCCTGCCACCACGCTGTTCACCCTGACCTTCGGCGCCCATTCGGCGGCGAGGCTGGTGGCGAGATGGTGCAGGCCTGCCTTGGCCGCGCCGTACGCGGCGGTCCCCGGCGAAGGCCGCGCGCCGCTCACACTGCCGATCATGATGATCGACCCGCCGTCGGGCTGGCCCTGCATCACCGCGTTGGCGCTCTGCGCGACATGCAGCGGCGCGATCAGGTTCAGCTCGATGATCCTGGCGTGGAAGCGGGGGGACGCGGTGGCGGCATCGGCGTAGGGGGATCCCCCCGCGTTGCTGACCACAACGTCCACCCGGCCGAAGCGGTCAGCGGCCTCACTGACGAGCCGCTGGGCCTGGGCCGGGTCCCGGACGTCGGCGCGGGTGTAGGCGGCAGTGCGCCCGTCCGCGTCTGGCAGCTGGGCTACCTCGGTGGGCTCGGTACGGCCACAGGCCAGCACCTGGGCACCGGCCTCCAGGAACGCGCGCGCGATACCCGCCCCCACACCCCTGGCACCCCCCGTGACGATCACTGCCCGGCCCGCGTAATCGACGACGCGCATGCGCCACATGTTAGGCTCGCCACCAAGCAAACGCTAGGTCGAGTAGTGCTTGACCAGGCGCGGGGCGTCAGGCAGTCCACCTGCCATGACCGCGTATCCGGCAGGCCACCGGCGACGATTGCGAGGACGCGGCGATGGGAATCGGGTTGCGCGCCAGCGGCGGCGTCGCCGAGATCGTCATCGACTTCCCCCCGGTCAACGCGCTGCCGGTGCAGGGCTGGTTCGACCTGGCCAGCGCGGTGACGGGGGCGGGCGCCGACCCTGACGTACGGGCCGTCATCATCGCCGCCGAGGGCCGGGGCTTCTGCGCGGGCGTGGACGTCAAGGAGATGCAGCGGACCGCCGGCCACGAGGCACTGGTCGGCGCCAACCGTGGCTGCTTCGCAGCGTTCGCCGCGGTCTACGACTGCGAGGTCCCGGTGATCGCCGCTGTGCACGGTTTCTGCCTCGGCGGCGGCGTCGGCCTGGCCGGCAACGCTGACATCGTCATCGCGGCTAGCGATGCCACGTTCGGCCTGCCCGAGGTCGACCGGGGTGCCCTCGGCGCGGCGACCCACCTGTCACGGCTGGTGCCCCAGCAGCTGATGCGCGCCATGGTGTACACCTGCCGCACCGTCACGGCTCAGCAACTGCTGGCCTTCGGCACCGTGCTCGACGTCGTGCCAGCCCCCGGCCTGCGCCCGGCCGCACTCGCCGTGGCAGGCGAGATCGCCGCCAAGGACCCGGCCGTCATCCGCCTCGCCAAGCAGTCGCTCAACGGCATCGACCCGGTCGACGTCAAGCGCTCCTACCGGTACGAGCAGGGGTTCACCTTCGAACTCAACCTCACCGGCGTCTCCGACGCCGCGCGCCAGGCGTTCGTGGACGGGCAGCGGTGAGCGCGAAGCTGATGACCCCGGCCGAGATCGCCGGCGAGTTGTGCCCGGGGATGACCATCGGCATCGGCGGCTGGGGTTCGCGGCGCAAGCCGATGGCGCTGGTGCGCGCGATCCTGCGCACGGACCTGAAAGACCTCACGATCGTGTCCTACGGCGGCCCGGACGTGGGGCTGCTGATCGCGGGCGGGCACGTCCGCCGGGTGGTCACCGGGTTCGTGTCGCTCGACTCGATCCCGCTGGAGCCCCACTTCCGGCTCGGCCGCCAGCGCGGGGCCATCGAGCTCACCGAGGTGGACGAGCAGATGCTGCACTGGGGCCTGCTCGCCGCCGCGCACCGGCTGCCGTTCCTGCCGCTGCGCGCCGGGCTGGGCTCGGACGTGCTGCGGGTCAATCCGGAGCTGCGCACGGTCCGTTCCCCGTACGCCGACGGCGAGGAACTGGTCGCCATGCCCGCGCTGCGGCTGGACGTGGCCCTGGTCCATGTGAACCGCGCCGACGCCACCGGGAACGGCCAGTACCTGGGGCCTGACCCGTACTTCGACGACCTGTACTGCCTGGCGGCCGACCGGGCCTTCGTGTCCTGTGAACGGATCGTGCCCACCGCGAGCCTGCTGGAGTCCGGGCCGCCGCAGAGCCTGCTGATCAACCGGGCGATGGTGGCCGGTGTGGCCGAGACCCCGGGCGGCGCGCACTTCACCAGCTGTGTGCCGGACTATGAGCGCGACGAAGCGTTCCAGGCCCACTACGCGGCGGCGGCTGGCGACCCGGACGCCTGGCAGCGGTTCCACGCCGGGTACCTGGCCGGCGGCGAAGCCGGCTACCAGGAAGCCGTGCGGCGGTTCACGGAAGAGCCCGCGCGGACACCATGAGCGAGCCGACCCGGGCCGAGATCTGCGTGGCCGCGTGCGCCGAGGCCTGGCGCGGCGACGGCGCGCTGCTGGCCAGCCCGATGGGCCTGATCCCGGCCCTGGCCGCCCGGCTGGCGCAGCTCACCTTCGAGCCGGGCCTGCTGGTCTCCGACGGGCAGGCCTACCTGCTCGCTCCCGGCATGGACCGGGTGATCGAGGGCTGGCTGCCCTTCCGCCTGGTGCTGCGGCTGGCCGACGCCGGGCGCCGGCACGTCATGATGGGCGCGTCCCAGCTCGACCAGTTCGGCAACCAGAACATCTCCTGCATCGGTGACTGGCACCGGCCCAGGGCCCAGCTACTGGGTGTGCGGGGCGCGCCCTGCAACACGATCAACCACCCGACCAGCTACTGGGTGCCACGGCATTCGCCCCGCGTGTTCGTGGAGCACGTGGACATGGTCAGCGGTGTCGGCTACGACCGCGCGGCCGGTCTCGGCCCGCGGGCTGCCCGGTTCCACGAGGTGCGGGTGGTGGTCAGCAACCTTGCGGTGCTGGACTTCGCCACGCCGGATCACCGCATGCGGCTGCGCTCGGTCCACCCCGGGGTGGCGGTCAGCGAGGTGGTGGCGGCCACCGGGTTCCCGCTCTCTGTGCCGGACGAGGTGCCGTCCACCCGGCTGCCCTCGCCGGCGGAGCTGGCGCTGATCCGCGACGTGCTCGACCCGGGCGGACGGCGGGAGCGGGAACTCGCATGATCCGCACGCGGCTCACTGACCTGCTCGGCATCGACTGCCCGATCGTCCAGACCGGGATGGGCTATGTGTCCGGAGCGCGGCTGACCGCGGCGACCTCACAGGCCGGCGGGANNCGCCGAAGGCGGCGGGCACACCGGCGCCGTGCCGACCAGCCTGCTGATCCCCCAGATCGTGGACGCGGTCGAGGTCCCGGTCGTCGCGGCCGGCGGGTTCTTCGACGGCCGGGGCCTGGCCGCCGCGCTCGCCTACGGTGCCGCCGGGATCGCGATGGGCACCCGGTTCCTGCTGACCAGTGACAGCCCGGTAGCCGACGCGGTGAAGCAGGTCTACCTCGCCAGCGACGTCACCGGCACGGTGGTCACCACCCGGGTCGACGGGGTGCCGCACCGGGTGCTGCGCACGCCGCTGGTGGAGCGCCTGGACCGGGCCGGCCGGGTGGCCGGCCTG